>JAISEA010000108.1 GCA_031264475.1 Treponema sp.
CGGTATGCCATTGGGTATAGGCGGACACGAGAGCGTCCACTGCGCTTTGCGGGATGTTGGGCAAGGCGGGCGGCGTTCCGCTCGTCTTTTCGACGACGCAATCCGCGAGGTTTGCGAGATCGCTGTCAAATTCAGCGTCTCCAGCTTCGAGAAAACTACGATAATGAGCCATAAAAAACTCCTTTTGAAGGGGAAAGCGGTAAATGGCGCTATTCCCCGTTAAACATTAAGCCGTTCCCGCGCAGGCGGGAGCGATTCTTGGATAGACGGGAGCGACTCCCGGACACGCGGGAGTGACTCCCGGACAGACGGGAGCGACTCCCGGACACGTGGGAGTGGTCTCCCGCATACACGGGAGCGACTCCCGGACATACGGGAATGACTCCCGGACACGCGGGAGAATCTCCTGCATACGCGGGAAGGACTCCTGCGTGTCCATGAACAAGCGATTATTCCTGCTTGTTGGAATATGACGTTGAGCGGTGTTCGCCGACTATCACTGCAAGGATTAGCGGGCGAAGCCTGCTAGGGTTAGCAAGCGACCCTTGCTAGGATTAGCAAGCGACCCTTGCTAGGGTTAGCAAGCGAAGCCTGCTAGAGTTGGCAAATGGCGCTATTGCGCCGCGTCCGTGATGAGCACGGCTTTGTGATCAGTGCCGTATACATAGTTACCATTCGCGGAAGTGCTTGCGGACACGCCCCATGTGGAGGTGTACGCGGAGACCGCACCCGCGGGAACTCGGACGGTTATAGCACCAGAAGAGCCGGTACTCTGAAAAATACCGTAGAAGTACCCCGTGCTTATAGCTGGCGGCATCGCGGGCAGGCTGACAGATGTTAGGCTCGTGCAATTGTAGAACGCATATTGGTCGATGGAGGTCGCCGCGGGCAGACTCACCGACTCTAGGCTCGCGCAACCTTGGAACGCAGAGTCGCCGATGGAGGTCGCTACAGGCAGGTTTACTGATGTAAGGCTCGTACAATAATCGGTAAACGCCCAGTCTCCGATGGTCTCAACGCCCACGCCGCTTAACGACCTCAGCGCGGTAAAAGCTTCGAACGTGGACTTATCCTTTGTTCCCGCTCTTATGCTTTTCGCCGCGTCGGGCAGGACCAGCGCCGCCACCTTGTCCGCATTCACGTCAGTTCCGGGGTCAAACGCGGTTCCGCTCATCGTACACGCGGATAGATCGAGCGAGACGTATTTTCCTACCACCGCAATCCCGGCAAGGAGGTTTTTCCATTCACTGGTCGTAAGATTGAGCTTCAACCTCAATGCGACGGGACTAGCCGCAATGATCCCGCCGGACGCCTTGGTAAGCTCCGTCATGTTCTGCAAGATCACGTTTACGCTTACCGTGGAGGTTGCGGTCTTACCGCCCAGCGTTACGGTTACGGTTTGCGCGCCCATTGTTTCAGCGTCGTATCCGCTTATGTTGGACAGGCTCACGCTTTCCGGCTTGGTCGTGCCGTCAGAATAGGTTCCGGTTACCTCAAGTCCACTCAGGTTCAATGCCGCGCCCGGCGCGTATACGGTCTTGGTCGGCGGACTGGTGATCGCTATTCTCTGTAAGGTCGCTTCGCCGCCGGCGCCCGTGTTCACCGTTACCGTGAAGATCGCGGTCCTGCCGTTCACTGTTACGGTTACGGTTTGCTGACCCACAGTGTTAGGGTTGTACCCACTTATGTTGGACAGAGTCACGGTTTCCATCTTGCTTCTGCCGCCGGTGTACATTCCGGTTACCTCAATCCCGCTTATATCGAGGGCTTCACCTACGGTATACACGACTTTAGTTGGTAGGTGGGTTACCACGATGCCTTGCAGACCCAGCTCTTCCTCTGCCGAGTCCTCGGCACAGCCGAAGGGTCGCTTCAATAAAAATGGTTACGAAGAGTGCAGTCATGGCGCTCTTGCCGAAAGAATGGTATTTCTTCATTCTGTTACTCCTTCATTCTTCGTATTTGATTTACGCGACCGTTCAGGCACGGATGCGCGAGGGGACGCATATATAAAAAGCCCGTGTCGGTATGACCGGCAGGCTTGAAGAATGAGGCGTTTGCGCTGGATAGGATATATAATTACATCACGGGGGGGGGGGAAAAAATCAGCGCGGCAAAGAACAAATAGCAATGAGCAATTAGTAATGAGAAAAGAAAACCAGCGGCAGACTTCGCACGTCATGCCCCGATGCCTGCCACCACCGCCCGTCTTTCCTCCTTGCTCTTTCCTCTGACACCCGCACCTCTGCCACCGCCACCCGTCTCTCCTCTTGGGGAAGCCGGTGTCTGACACCAAAGTTAAAATACGCTCCACGCGGAGACTCCTTCCTAACAACGAGTAGGTTGCGCTTGTTTACAAGCGCAACCGTCATGACGGGGACAGCGGTACTTCCTTTCGTACAACACCCCGTGTGAAGTCGTTAAACACCCGAAGGGTGTGCAAGCGCAACCGTCAAGTCAGTGGAAGCGGGTCCCCCTTTCAAATAAAACCCCGTGTGAAGTATTTAAACACCCGAAGGGTGTTGACAAAAAATTGTGATTAGTGTATAATAAAGAAGATTTTGGGGGTGTAGCTCAGTTGGCTAGAGCGTTTGAATGGCATTCAAAAGGTCAGGGGTTCAATTCCCCTCACCTCCAAAACTCCCTCCTTCCGCGTTTTTTCCTAATTCCCTAGCTCTTCTTACCAATTTCTCAACATCCTTTACACTCGAATCCGCGAATGTATTCCAGTGTGGATCAAGACAGTGCCCCGCCTTAAATACCCTGAACAACCACGGAGCTTCGTCTACTAAAGGCGCAAGCGCGTCCACATCCACCTCATCCACATTCGGCAAGGCAAGCGTGCGGAATTCATGGGCTACGCCGAAGTCGTGAATAAGAGCCGCGCTTTGTTTCAAGGCGCTTCCAACGGACGTGGGACTTGCCTCGCTCGCGGGGTGGAGGAGGAGACCGTCGTAGCGATCTGGCGCAAACTTGAGGTCAAGCGCGATGTAATCAGGCGGGGTTTCCCGCAAGACCGCCTCCAACGCCGCTGGATTCACGCCGTTTGTGTCGAGTTTGACCGGTAAGCCCATTGCTTTTACAGCCGCTATAATACCCGTCAAGCCTGTATACAGAGTGGGTTCACCCCCGCTCAAGACGACTCCGCCGAGCACGGCGCGTCTTTTCCGTATGTGCGCGAAGGCTTGGTCGAGCGATAGTACGTCTTTGACTTCGCCTGTCGCTAATTCGTGGTTGTGGCACCAGGGACAGCGCAGGTTACATCCTATGAAGAAGATAACGGCCGCTATCTTCTTGGGGTAGTCTACGAGGCTGGTTTTCTGCAAGGTTACGTTCATGCTTTTATTCTACCGTAATGAAGGGGGAAATACAACGCCGTCTTGTTGGGCTAAAAAACAAAATAACGCGCCTATCGCTTGACATGTTTTCGTTTTTCATATATACTCCATTTGACTTGAGGAGCGGTGTCCGAGTGGTTGAAGGAGACGGTCTCGAAAACCGTTGAACCTATCGGGTTCCGGGGGTTCGAATCCCCCCTGCTCCGCCTTTTAGTTTTGGAGAGATGTCCGAGCGGCCGAAGGAGCACGATTGGAAGTCGTGTGTGCCTCTAAAGGGTACCGTGGGTTCAAATCCCACTCTCTCCGTCCCACGCGAGGCGTGTTTAAATACTTCCTAATGGGTTGTTATTAGAAAGGGGGTCTCCGCTGACCCCGACACGAGGGAACTACGCTTATAAGTAGCGTGGTTCCTTTTTTTTAGGCAAAATAATCAGGATGGGGGCGCTATTTCCTAAACGAAGATGGCACACAGTCGCCTTCCTGTCGCGCCCCCCCTGTCTCCAGCCCGCCCCGCACGGTGGGTTTAAAAGGGGCGGTCTTCCGCCACCCCCCCAAAAAAATCCGTAAACTATTTAACCCAAATTTTTTACGCCGCCGCCATTCGGTATGTTTTTGTGTACCCTAACGCTTCCTATGCCGTTATAAAATATTCCGATTATAATCGCTAATGTCTACAGTATAATTTCTAATCATGCCGTTATAATGAGAAATATCCTTTGATAGAATAAAGTTTAAGAAATCTTAAAGTGGAGCGGCTGGAATAGCAGTTAGCAGTTAGTAATTAGCAAAGAGGAAAGCGAGACGTGCGGCGGTATCTGACAACGCGGATGCTCCCTTGTTTACAAGCGTGGTTCCGTCCTGTCGGAGTCAGGGGGCGTGGTGTCAGACGTGCGGTGTCAGAGCGTCCTGCTCCGCCCCTTCTTCTAATAACGAGTAGGTTCCACTTGCAAGGCAAGCGCACCCTTCGGGTGTTTTAAAGCGTCCTGCTCCGCCCTTTCTTCTAACAATGAGTAGGTTCCGCTTGCGTGCAAGCGTAACCGTCAAGTCAGTGGAAGCGGCGCCCCCTTTCTTATAACAACCCGTGTGAAGTATTTAAACACCTGAAAGGTGTATTTTGATTGTTAGTCCTGTCTCTATGAAAGAAAAGCCTCCTCCTGCAACGCCAGACTCGATGTAGCGGTTATTTGTCTTTGTATAGGTTGATCCAGACGCGCCTGCCGTGTATTTATAGGAGAAAAACAGGGCGGTCGTGAAACGCGAGACAGCAAAACTTAACTCGGCTTTTGGTTCAAGGAAAAATCCGCCTTTAAGATAGTCGTAGAACTCATTGCCGTAAGAGTAGGCGAGGTGTGTATCGTGCGCCACGCCAGAGATAAACGGACTTGCATTGAAAGCAAGATATATCTGGAAAGCGCCCAGCGGAAGAGCTAACGACGCTCCCAATCCCCCAATGAACCACATCTGTTTATAGTTGATAGCCGCCCCTGTATAAGGCTTCTTGGGAAGAGAGTCGCTCCACGTATCGGTGTAGGAGGAGGTGTATTGATAATAACCATCTCTGGATTCAAAGGCAAAGTCTACGAATAAAACCGTGCCGTATACCTTAAAGACAAATATCTTGAAAAGCGGGAAGGAAACACCCGCGTCAAGATTGAGGATAAGGGCGTTTTGTGTGTAGTTCTGATGTTGGGAATAATTGGTAAGTTGTCCGTAGATTCCTGCCCAATCTCTGTCTTCCATGACACCTGAGTCCGCGTTCACGCCGTATTTCAGCGTAGCTTCGGTGAAGAAACCAAAGCCATCTAAGAGATTACGCCTCTCGAAGTTCATGGAAACACCCCAGAATAAGAGAGGTTCCATATCCCAGAGTAATTGGCTCAGATAATCGCGTGAGTCATCGCCTTTATAGAGGATTTCCTCGACCTGTCCGTAAAAAACGCCGAAAGACGCGCTACTTGAAGCCAAATAGAGCGATTCTGCATGAGTGGAAAATAGAGGGAGAAGCATATTGTAAAATATCCAAAAAAGCATTATATTTTTTATCATGTACTTTCCTTTCTTTAAGATAGTCGGCGCCGCGGTGCCGCCCTCTGTAATCGCCTTCATTATACTCTTTTCTTGCGTCCAGGTACAAGACAACTTCTCCATTATACCGCCCCCTACCTTCCCCTTGTCAAGGGCTGTCATAGGTTACGGAGTTATTCTTCCTTCTTATACAAACCTCGTAAGCGAACCTGCCCTCGGTAGTTTCTCACGAGGTTATATGCGGCGAGGAACCGTCGTTAGCGTGCTTGAACGTAAAGCCATTCAGAAGCAGGACGCAATAGAATCATGGGTATTCATCGAAGGCGGCTACAAGGGATGGTTGAACGAGGAGCGCGTCTTCATCTATGACCACAAAGTTCAAGCAATAACCGCTTCAAATATGATGGATCAATGAAAACAATCTTATTCTGGCTGATACCGCCGATCATCGGCGCGGTCATCGGTTACGTTACGAACGCTATCGCTATCAAAATGCTCTTTCGTCCCCTCAAAGAGGTGCGTCTTGGTAAATGGCGGCTTCCTTTCACACCGGGTATACTTCCTCGCCAACGCCGTCAGCTCGCGCAGAGCATAGGGCGTATGGTTGAACGGGAGCTTCTTACGCCTGAAATCGTCCGCGCGCGCCTTGCCCAGGAAGACGTGCGAATGAGTGTCAAGAACAGCGCGGCGACTTTCACGGGTAAGCTGTTGTCAACTCGTATAATGGAGCTGTCTCTTGACAAGACGAGTCCGGTCATTGGCGATGTATTGAAAAGCCTTTTTCAATCGCCGCTTGCCACCTCTATTCTCGACGAAGCTTTCAGTTTTATTACAAAGAACGTTGAGAAGAATGAGTTCTTCAGTAAGAATCTCCGCGAGATAATGGGTGATGAAAAGGTAAGCGCTTGGGGAAAAAGGGCGAGCGAGGCGGTGAGTGCCTATGTAATGGCAAACAGTAATGTAATCTCTGAACAAAGTACCGTTGTCTTTGCTAATAACTTCTCGCAACTTACGGATGCGTGTATCAGCTTCTTGCAACGGAGCGATGTCCATAAAGAGCTTGAAACGCATGGGCGTGTCTTCCTCAATAGCGCTATCCGAAAGTTGAGTCTAACTCAACGTTTTTTCTTATCGCTAGGGCAGTATGACGAAAAGCTCTCTGAAAGGATGCCGGAAATCATAGACGATCTTATCCGTCAGCTTTATTCTTTGTTTTCTAATAGCGAGAATAGACAGCGTTTGATGATGTTTTTTGCCATCAACACAGAGCGGCTCTTGTCAAATAGCGGATCGCAGGTTGCAAACATTGTTGAAAGTTTTCTTTCCGCCCAGGCTGATAAGCCATTGAAGGAGCTTCTGCAAGGCATCAAGAAAGAGGATATGCAGGTCTTATGGCAAAAAACCCTTGATGTCATGCGGGATTCTTTGAGTAACTCGTCTGTTTTCACGGGCTTTCTCAAAGAGTTGCTCGAAAAACACAGGGATACGGTTGTTGCGTCCTTCTTCCCTATTACTGCGGAACAAAAGGACGCGCTTGACGCTTTCATTGCAGAGAAGGTACTGTTGCTCGCTGACGAGCAAATTGGGAATGCGCTTGCCTCTATCAATGTGATGGCTTTAGTCGCGGATCGTATCGACGCATTGGACATGATTGAGGTGGAGCATATCATTCTGGATATTATGGCAAATCAACTCAAATGGATAAACGTCTTCGGCGCGATACTTGGCGCTCTTATCGGGGTCTTCCAATCTTTGTTTACATGGTTGATTAGCTAACTACCGAGTCTATGGGTTTCTTATATTTAGAAAATTATTTGGAGGTTTTATGTCAACACATATTACTGCGAAGGACGGGGAGATTGCTCCGGCGATCCTGCTACCCGGTGATCCTTTGCGAGCGAAATTTATAGCCGAGACGTTCTTTGAAGACGCGCGCCTGTATACAAGCGTGCGGAATATACTCGGTTATACCGGACTTTACAAAGGAAAACCCGTGTCGGTGCAAGGAACAGGCATGGGAATTCCGTCCATTTCCATCTATCTGAACGAGCTTTTCCGCGAATACGGAGTCAAACGAGCCATCCGTGTAGGAACAGCCGGCGCCATTCAGCCGGAACTGAAAGTTCGGGACGTGATACTCGCCACCGCCGCGTCTACGGACAACGGCGCGAACAACATCCGCTTCAAAGGCAGAAGTTTTGCGCCCGCCGCATCCTTCCCCCTCCTCAAAACGGCCTATGACCTAGGGATTCGGAAAGGCGTTGAGCTGAAAACCGGAGTCGTAGTTTCGTCAGATATGTTCTACACCGAGGAACCAGACGATTGGAAACTCTGGGCGCGATTCGGCTGTCTGGCGATAGAGATGGAGACCGTGGAGCTTTACACCCTTGCGGCGAAATACAGACGCGAGGCGCTGGCGCTACTCACTATTTCCGACCACATCATCAGCGGAGAAACCACTACCGCCGAAGAGCGACAGAACGCCTTTGTCCAAATGATAGAAATCGCCCTGGACGCCGCCGTTTCTTGATTCATCCAACGATTTTTTGAGATGATAACCCTGAACCACATAGAAAAGACGTTCCCCAACGGCGTTAAAGCCCTAGATCGCGCGGATTTGGCACTCAACAAGGGTGAAATTCACGCAATCTTGGGAGAAAACGGCGCGGGCAAGTCAACGCTCATGCACATACTTGCGGGCTTCCTGCGGGCTGACGCGGGAAATGTCGCGGTTGACGGCAAGGAGCGGCGGTTTTCCCGGTATGCAGACGCGCTTGACGTGGGCGTCGGCATGGTGAGACAGCACCCTCTAATTGCGGAAGGGTTTCCTGTATGGGCGGTTTGCGCGCTCGGCGCGGAAGGCGGCTTCTTCCTCAACCCCAAGAAGTCCCGTGCGCGGGTAGAGGCGGTCTGTGCGAAGTGGGGGTTTTCTCTCCCCTTGGATAAAGACGCGGTTTCTCTGACCGTGAGCCAGCGACAGATCGCCGCGGTTGTCTGCCTCCTCCTGCGTCATTGTTCCGTCTTCGTCTTTGACGAGGTTACGGCGGTGCTTTCCCCTGACGAGACTGAAAGGATATTCGCCCTCTTCGCGCAACTCAAGCGGGGTGGGGCAAGCATTGCGCTCATTTCCCACAAGTTAGACGAGACCCTTGCCATTGCGGACCGCGTTACCGTTCTTCGCAAAGGTAAGACGATTGCGAGCTTCGGTAGGGCGGAGGCAGACGCGGAGACCTTGACCGAATCGATGTTTGGCAGGGGAGAAGTCGAGGATTGGACGGGGACTGCGGGCGGTGGGGAAACTATTCTTTCTATTCAAAGCCTTGCGGCGACTGAGACAGGGGGATTGCCGCTCCTGCGGGATGTTACACTGAAGGTCGCGGGTGGTTCAATCGCTGGCGTTGCGGGGATCAAGGATAGCGGCATTGATACGCTCGAATTGGTTCTTGCTGGGTTTCTGAAACGGAGCGCTGGGGTTATTCACCTTGACGGCGCTGAGGTGGGGGGCGATCCGCTGGCGTTTCGGTCTGCGGGCGGCGCGTATTTGGCGGCTGACCGTGGCGGCGTATGTCTTGCGCCGAACCTGTCGTTATGGGATAATCTCGTCATACACGCTCAACGGAAGAACCGTTTCTTTCTTGACAAGGGTTTTTTGAACGATTGGGCGGCTGGTATTATGGGGAAAACGGAATGGGCGCGTGATGCGGGAGCGCGTTCCTTCAAGGAAACCGCGTCTTCTTTTTCCGGGGGGCAACTGCAACGGCTTATTTTGGAAAGGGAACTTGCTGAAACGGCGAAATTACTCGTGCTATCCGAGCCGTTTTGGGGCTTAGACGTGCAATCCCGCGCCCGTCTTGTTCAAAGACTGCGTTCGGTAACGGCGCGTGGGGGCGCTGTTCTTATTTTTTCTACAGACATTGACAATATCGTCCTCCTTTGCGATGAAATCTTCGTCATACGAGATGGTCGTAGCGTTGAAATCATCCGCGGTCCGGTGGAAAGCCGTAAACAACGACTTATAAAATCTATGGTTTGACATTATTTTCACCCGTCTCTAGCCAGACGGCTTCATGCTCGTGAGTAGTGGACTCGCACTTGAGTTAGAGAGGCTCTGACTTGGGTTAGAGAGGCTCTGACTTGGGTTAGAGAGGCTCTGACTTGGGAGTATGACTCTAATACTTGGGAGTACAACACTAATACTTGGGAGTACGAGTCTCTAACTTGGGAGTACGAGTCTCTAACTTGGGAGTACGACTCTAATACTTGGGAGTACGAGTCTCTAACTTGGGAGTACGACTCTAATACTTGGGAGTACGAGTCTCTAACTTGGGAGTACGACTCTAATACTTGGGAGTACAACACTAATACTTGGGAGTACGAGTCTCTAACTTGGGAGTACGACTCTAATACTTGGGAGTACGGTACTCGGACACGGGAACGGAGTGTTCAGACACAGGAACGCAAGGCTCAGACTTGGGGACAAGGCGCTCGGACATGGGGACGGGAAACGCGGACACGGGGATAAGAGGCTCGTTTTTACCCGCGTCCTTTTCTATCTGCTCTTTGCTCTCTACCACCTGCTAACTACTAATTACTACTTGCTAACTGCTAATTATTATTTGCTCTTTCTGATGCGTGTATTGGGGGAGGGGTGACTATAAGCGGCGGATGTTGGGCGCTTTCAACACCCTGATCCGCTCCCACTTGGGGGGTAGCGGAAAACCCGCGCAAGCGGGGTTGGAGCGGAGGGGGGCGCGACACAAGGGCGGGCGCTGGCGACCTCCGTTTTGGAAATAGCGCCCCCCTTCTTAAAGTTAGCAGTGAATAGTGAGTAGTGAGTAAAGGAAGACGGGCGAGCTGAGAGTAGAAATAGTTATCGAAGCGCGGACTTCCTGCTAACTGCTACCTGCTAACTGCTCTTTGCTACTTACTACCTGCTAACTGTTAATTACTATCTGCTCTTTGCTCTCTACTAACTGCTCATTGTTAATTACTATCTGCTCTTTGCTAATTGCTCTCTGTTATTTCTTGGACACCAGCCATTAAGAAGTTGTCAGACACCCTGCGGGTAATCGAAGGGCGCCTTTCAGACAACGAGTAGACTCCGCTTGCTTGCAAGCGTAGTCGTCAAGTCAGTGGAAGCGGAGCCCCCTTTCTTATAACGCCCCTTGTGAAGTATTGAAACACCCTGCGGGTGTTAGTTTTCGTAACTCTTATACAGGAAGCGGCGAATCTTCTGTTGCGCGTTCTTTTCAAACGCCTCTTTCCGAATGGTGAAATCCATGATCTTCTTGTAGCCAACAAGCGTTCTATTCACGTTTTCAATTTCATTCTTGACCAACGAGTGAATAAACGCATCGTCCGTTCCCTTGCCGGGGTGATCAAGGGCTATAGTCTCGTAATTTGGCACGATCACCGCGAAGATTTGCTCCCCGCGCGTGTTCGCCTCCTTCCTGCCGACTACAAGCGCCTCCTGAATGACGCGGGAACCGCTGAAATGCGCCTCGATTTCTTCGGGGTAGATGTTCTTCCCGCCAGAACTCACTATCAGGTTCTTCTTGCGCCCGCTTATGTAGAGATACCCGTCCTCGTCTCGGTAGCCCAAGTCCCCGGTCTTCAGGTAAGGAATCCCATCAAAGCGTTCAAACATCTCCTCCGTGGCTTCCGGGTTGTTGTAATAGCCCAACATCAGGGACGGCGAGCGAACCGCTATCTCACCAACGTGCTCCTCGTTCTCGTCAATGATCTTGATCTCCGTGTATTTGACCGGCAAGCCCACCGACTCGTTGCGTTTGAACGTGGGCAGGTTCACGCTGATGAGCGGACCGTTCTCACTCATCCCATAGCCATGCACAATGTTGAACCCAAACGAGTCGAAGAAGTCCGCGGTCTTGGGGTTCAGAGCGCCGCCCCCAGCCACCATTATCCGTATCGAACTGAGCCGCGCCTTCTTGCGGATGATCGCCATCGCGACACGCCCGAAACCGATGCGCCCCTTCTTCGCCTCGGCAAGGGAGATTTTCCGCAGAACGTCAAAGACGCCCTTGAGAAGCGGAGATAACTTGTTATAGCCTTGACCGATAGCATCCATCACCTTGTCATAGAGGAGGGGAACCGCAATCAGGAAGGTGCCGCCCGCGTCTTTTATGTCGTCAATCACCACTTTGCCGATGAGCTTCTCCACGATGATAAAGCCCGCGCCGCACGCCAATGGCGAAATGAAAGAACAGGTCGTCGGATAGGTGTGGTGCAAGGGCAAGACGTTGATGAAAATGTCTTTCTCCGTGGGACAGAGCGCGCGTATGGCTCCGTTAGCATTGGCGATGATGCCTTTATGAGACAACATGACCCCCTTAGCAAAGCCTGTGGTGCCAGACGTAAACACGATGGAGACAGGATCGCTCTCGGCGATGTCTTCCACCTTAGGCAGGACAAGGGATTCAGCATCCGCCCCGAATACGTCAAAGGCGTTGGTTTCACTGTCAGAAAGGCAGACCTTCACAGGGACCTGCACGGCGTCAGCGAAGCCCTGCTTGCGCTGAGAGTAAAAGAACGCCTTTGCTTGGGTTATCTCAAGGATGTTAGCGCACTCTTTTTCCGATATGAGGAAGTCTATCGGCACGACTACCATCCCGGCGATAGCAGAGCCCATCCAGACAGCCGTCCATTCAGGACGATTCTCCGCCCAGAGAGCCACGCGGTCCCCTTTCTGTAAACCCGCGGCAAGCAACCCACGCGCTACTTGCCTGCATTTGGTCGCAAAATGCTTGAAAGACCACTCGGTAAACGTCTTCTGTTTACCGGAACGATAAAAGATCGCCGTCTTATCTTGATACTGAGACTCAATCCCACCAAGGAAGGCGACGAAATTCGGATACGGCATATCAGGCAAACCTGACGTGTATTCTTCAGTTTTATACATAATAGGATTATTATAAACAAATTCTTAACTCTTGTCAAAGTCAAATTCATAAAACCATCAGAATTCTTCACATAAATTCAGAAATCGTTAAGCACACCCTTCGGGTGCGGGGGACGGCGGAAAGAGCAGAGAGCAAAGAGCAAAGACGAGACGGGCGGCGGGGTCAGATAACGCGGATGACCCCGCTTGCAAAGCAAGCACATCCTTCGGGTGTTTAAAAGCGTCCTGCTCCGCGCCTGCCTGTGGCGGCGCTGAACAGTGATCCCTTTCGTATAACGCGGAGACTCCGCTTGTTTACAAGCGTAGTCGTCAAGACGGGGACAGCGGCGCCCCCTTTCGGACAACGCCCCTTGTGAAGTCGTCTAACACCCGAAGGGTGTGCTTATATAAAGCGCTATTTTCTTATATACTGCCTTCATGTTATTGATTGAATTAGGCGCGCCTATCAAGGCGCTGAAAGCGAAAATTTACGATATATGGAGGCGTCTTTGAAGACGCCAAGTTTATAGAACGCATCGCAAACATCGAAAAGAGAATCGGGGCGCAAGACTTCTGGAATGATCAGACTACAGCCGAAAAGACAATGTCTGAACTCAAAAGCCTAAAGGCGCGGTTTGAGCCGTGGAAGACCCTCAAAGCTGAATTTGACGACCTTGCCATCCTCTACGAGTTGTCCACCGAGGAGAAGGACGAATCCCAAGCCGCGGAAATAGAAAGAACACTCAATCATCTGGCTGAACGCTATGAGAAACAGAACCTCGTCGAGCTAATGTCCGGCGAAGTTGACAAGAACGGGTGCTTCCTCACCATACACGCGGGCGCGGGCGGCACCGAGTCCTGCGATTGGTCCCAGATGCTCTACAGGATGTACCTGCGGTGGGCGGAACGACGCGGTTTTTCCGTCGAGGAAGTTGACCGCCTTGAAGCCGAGGGCGGCATAAAGAGCGCCACGTGTAAAATCGAGGGCGCTTATGCCTATGGGTTCCTCAAAGGCGAATCCGGGGTACATCGGCTCGTCCGCATCTCCCCATTCGACGCAAACGCCCGCCGACATACGTCCTTTGCCTCAGTTTATTTATTCCCGGTTTTGGACGATTCCATAGCGGTTGACATTCGTTCTGAAGACCTCCGTGTAGATACATACCGTTCCGGCGGCGCGGGTGGGCAACACGTCAATAAGACCGACAGCGCCGTGCGTTTCACCCACCTGCCGACCGGCATTGTGGTCGCCTGCCAATCGGAACGAAGCCAGACCATGAACCGCGCCACCGCAATGAGCATGCTCCGCGCTCGCCTCTACGAGTATTACAAGTCAGAGAAAGAAAAGGATAACCAGCGGTTCGCCCAAGAGAAGAAAGACGTCAGTTTTGGCAGTCAGATTCGTTCTTATGTGTTTCAGCCCTATACGATGGTCAAGGATACCCGTACAAAGGCGGAAATGGGCAATATTCAGGCGGTCATGGACGGCGACATTGACCTTTTCATCGAGAAATACCTACGCTTCGCGCAGAGCGAGGATAGCCCGCGTTAAAAAACACGCAGGCATCCCCACACGTGTACAGACAAAGCCTGTTGGATGACTCTTCCCAACGGGCGTGTCTGAAAAACATATTTACCTCTTGCATTTTTTACAAACTCATCTAAAATAAATAGTAGAGGTAACTATGAAAAAGATAAAAACTTTTATGTTGGCGCTTGCGCTGTTTGGGATTATTCTTTTCCCGATTCAGGCGAGCGGTAAGAAGGATGCAGGAGCAAGTTCTCCTGCGGCGGGAACTAAAACGGTCTCGCAAACGGGGGGGGGGGCATCACAGCCTAAGGTCTCCACCTATATAAGGACCTGGCCATTGGGGCTGGGAGCCGACGTTGACAACGGCGAACATTGGACCGCGGACATGATTCACGGCGAGTATCTTACGGATATTATCATCGCATTCGCCCTCATCGATCAAACCGATCTCTCAAGCATTTATGTCAAAGACATGATCGATCAAGAGTCGGAACTTACGCCCGGTTTAACCGTGCCGGGGTTCAGTGATTTGTGGCAACAGACGACCGCGTTGAAGCAGAAGTTCCCTGAGCTGAAAATCAACCTTTCAGTGGGCGGTTACAAGGCGGAATTCACCCACACGGCTGACGATGCCGATAAGCGGGCGAAGTTCATCGCTAATGTATGCGAATGGCTTAAAGTCTTTGACCTTGATGGCATTGACATTGACTGGGAGTATCCGGTTGGACCCGATTGGGGCGCGGAAATTGAGACGCAACCCGCAGACCGCAACAACTACATCTTGCTTTTGAGTGAACTACGCGCCAGTCTGGATCAGTTAGGGCAAAGCACGGGCAAACGCTATGGACTATCAGTCGCGGTGCCGGCAAGCCCGTGGTTCTGTGAGAAGAACCGCGCCAAAGACGCGGCGAAAATCGTCGACGTGTTCAAGCTTATGGCTTACGACTATTACGGCGGATGGAACAAAACCACCGGACACCACGCCAATTTACGCAAAGCCGATGGGGACCCAGAATGGGGCGGTTGGTCTACGGCGCAAGCGGTGCGGGCTTTCCTGCAAGCTGGCGTTCCCTCAGAGAAGATCATCCTGGGCGTGGGCTTCTATGGTCATGCGTGGGAAGGCGTTTCCGAAGGAGAAAGACACGGGCTTTTCCAGCAATATGAGAGAGTCTCTCCGCTTGACGGACTCGGCTGGGACAAGATCAAACCGTTGCTTGATCCCGGTTCTGGCTACACCCGGTATTGGGACGATACGGCGAAAGCGCCCTACCTTTACGATGGCGATACATTTATCAGCTACACAGATACAGAAGCTATCGGCTATATAACAGAATACGTTAAACAGCTTAAACTAGGCGGCGTCTTCGCCTGGGAATACGCCCACGACATAGGCGGCGAATTACCCCGGGCTTTATCGGAAAATCTCCGGTAACTTTTCACAAAATGCGTTGGATTATACTGATTAACGCAAATTTCTTATAGAAAAACGAAAACCACACGGCTTGTCCGTGTGGTTGCATTTACCGATGAGGTAATCTCTCAAAACACTGTCTTAAATCCTGCGATAGCTTTAGAAAGCTTCTTTGTATAGAAAAATATACACTAGCTTATGTTTGTTTCGCTGTATGAATGGCTGTACAGTTTTCAATTCATTATATCAAAATAAATTGTAATATTTATCTCAATATAATAACACTTTTGGTATAAGAATTGCATTATATAACAGTGACGAATGGTTTATAAATGGAGAAATAGATGACGTTTCAGGAGGGTTTTTATGAGAAATGACACGATGTTACAGGTTTATTATAACCAAATCAAGACGATTCCCTTGCTTAGCTTTGATGAAGAACTTGAATTATCAAAACGCATAATGAAGGGAGATGATTCCGCCCGCAAGAGACTCGTTGAGGCAAATCTCCGGCTGGTACTCAAGATAGCGCGCTCGTATATAACTTCAGAAGCTGGACTTATGGACGTAATACAAGAAGGCAACATAGGACTCATGCGTGCGGCTAACAAATACGACTACAAGAAGAACGTCCGTTTTGCAACCTATGCTAATTGGTGGATCAGGCAGGCTATAACCCGTTATTTCATAAGCAGTCAGCGCCTCATACGGCTTCCCACCAGGAAGGAAGAGCTGTTTAGAGCAATCAAACGAGTAAGTCAACAGTTGAACCAAAAGCTCATGCGCGAGCCGTATCCCGAAGAAATCGCCCATGAATTAGATATTTCCGTCCGCAGTGTTGAACTTATCCTCAATGTTACGGGCGATTTTGTCTCCCTTGAGATTGAAAACTCCGAGGAGTCAATCTCGCTCTTGAATACCCACGAAGACTACACGTATAATCCAGAGCTGGAGTTCGTCCGCAAGTCTTCAAGGGAAGCCGTCTTGTGTTTCCTGAGTATTCTTAAAGAAAATGAACGCCGCGTCATCATGGATCGGTACCAGTTCAATGAAAATGGGGTACACACACTCAAGCGCATAGGTACCAAAATGGGGCTTTCTGCGGAAACCGTCCGTCAGATTGAGAAACGCGCCCTCAAACGTTTAAGGTGGCAGGCGGAAAAGCTCGGTGGATTTGAACAGCGTTTCTACCTAGAAGCAATATAACATCTCAAAGAGACGTCCCTGCTGTGGTTTATTGCAATTATTTTATCTTCGTTTCGTTTCGTAGGATGCTTCTGATGAATTTTCCGGACTGTGAGAGCTGGTTCTCTGTCCAATGTCCTTTACCTTCGCGGTCCGCGTTGAGAATCAGTATGCCTGAATCTTCGCCTTTGTTGGTGAGGGACCAGTTCACCCAAGAGATGTTATTTTCTTGCAAGAGGGAAGCCCATTCGAGGAATTCGGACTCATAGACTCCTTCGCCGCCGGACGCCTTAGATGTACCACATTCAGTAACGAAGAGGGGCAGTCCGTTTTTAATGGCGGTACGCGCCTGCTCCCTGAGCGATTCGCCGTGCGATCCTGCGTAAAAGTGTAGCGTATACATGATGTTGCTGTAACCGGTGATGGGATTTTCGGACGCGACGTCTACCATTTGACTCCAGCGTGGTGTGCCGACGATGATGATGTTGTCAGGGTCGTTGGCGCGGATGACCGAGATGATATGTTCCGCGTAAGGTTTTACCACCTCGTCCCATGTTACGTCTTCACCGTTAGGCTCGTTGCAAATTTCGTAGATGACGTTGGGATATTCGCCGTATGTCTTTGACATTTCGTCGAAGAATTCCGCGGCTTGGGCTTCATAGCGCTGGGGATTTGCGTCTTGGTGCACGTGCCAATCGATGATGACGTAAACACCGAGTTTTATAGCCGCGTCCACCGAGTCTATGACCGCTGTTTTCAACGCTGGGCGGATGATGTAACCACCGTCAAGTAGTTCCAATGCGGCGCGCCAGACCTGTATGTTCCAGTCATCGCGGAGCCAGCCGATAACGGTTTCGTTGGCGTATTTCGCCCCGTATTGGAGGGCAAACGAGCTTATGCCCCGAAGCTGAACAGGTTTGCCTGCTTCGTTCAGAAGCTGTGTGCCTTTTACCTGCAACCGCCCGTAACGTTCCACCACGGTTTTCCCGTTCTTGTCAACGGAAAGCCGCGTGTCTTGATAACACCCGGTTACAAACGCGCATATTGCTAAAAGAGCGTAAACCGTACTCCGTGCCAGATGACTACCAAAGGCTTTTTTCATACTTCCTCCTCTTGCATTACTGCTTATTAAAAGCGGTTTCCGTATCCAGACGGATTTGATCGATGAACGGCTGATATTTTTTCTTGAGCGCGTCCATATTTTGCTTATAGAAAGCCGCGAATTCCGGGTCTTGGAAGGGGTCGAGCTTGACCTGCTGACCCATGCGTTTGGAAAGTTCCGCTTCTTTTTGCCGCAAACGAGGGGCGTATTGCTGTTTTATAGCCTGTTCGTATTGCTCGACATCGTCGAGGTAATGGGAAACTATACCTTTGGACTGCTGAAACATAGCGTCAAACCGCGCGTCGTTTATGACGCACTGTAAACCGTTTCCAACCGCCTCAAACGTCTTCAAATCGTCTTTGGAAGCCGGCAGGTTTAGGCGTAAAACAAGCGTTTCAAAAACGCCTGCCTTAAAAGCCTGTCTCTGCTCTTCTGGTGTTTGCTTCAAGGCTTCTTCTATTGTGGTTTTAGATTGCCCGTCTTTCTTAACCGCGTAATCTAAAAATTCGTTGGCTATCTTTTTGCCGTTCTGTTTAGCTTCAAATTGCTCGATACTTGCCTTATCGCTCTTGATAGATTCGGTTCTTTCCAGAACGATTTCCCAAGCTGTCTTTATCTTCATATTTTCTCCTATAAATCTTCCTTACAACTCCTGAAAGGCGTTGTTGGAAGTCCGTTTTTCCCAAACAGGGGTGTTGGCCCGAATTTAGTCCAGGCGTAGCGTATATAAACCGGGTGTGGCACGTGCGCGCAGGAGGCGACGATGGTATCGCCCTCTATGACTACTTTCGCCTTATGGTACGCGTGGTCTTCACCGGCTACTTCAAAGCCGTCCAAGTCTCCGACAGCCTTGAAGCCCTCTGACGCATGGTCAAAAAACACGCGGATGATGTCCTCTTCGTTTCTTGCCCTGCGGAACGTAGGACCGTCCGCGTGCACGTCCTTACGATAAATCTTCTTCAGCGCTTGCAGGGAGAGGCGGAAACCCACGGTCTGCTTGTCCAAGGGGTGTATATTGTCAAATTCGCCCTTGTCTATGATGACTGCCATGCCGGTATGTGCGATAGTTCTTGAGACTTTGAACTGTTGTTCCCGCAGAATCGCCCATGCTTTGTCAGGCAAGCCTGCCTCCACATCAGCCTTTGACGCATACATGGGGAGCTGGACGAACAGGAAGGGCAGTTCATCGTCATGCCAATCGGTGCGCCATTGATCGATAAGATAGTACATCATCTCCGCGTAATCGTTGTACCTGAGGTCAGCATCTTCTTCGCCCTGGTAGTAGAGGAGTCCCTTGAGCGCAAAGGGCGCGACGCGGCAAATCATAGAATAGTAGAGATTCGTGGGTCGGTAGGGGCTCTTTCTGCCTGCGGGTTGGGGCCAGGGACATTCCCCGCACTCCATATTGAGTACTTCCCAGGTAACGTCAGGCTCTATGGCGCGCCGCGCCTGTACTCGCTCGTCCCACGCCTGCCATACCGCAAGATACCTCTCCATGTCTTGCTCGTAATCCGTATCAGACTTGTCGCCTATGAGCGCCGCGTAATCGCTTATGTAGCGTTGACCAGCCGCGCTTTTCTGTAGTTGTTTCTCGCTCATCCAACAGCTTATGGATGTGCCGCCCCAACTGCAATCAATGATGCCTATGGGAACGCTTGTCTTGGTGTTCACCCATATGGCGAAGAAATACGCCGCCGCGCTCATGTCCGCGGCGGTAGCGGGGCGGCAAACCTGCCATGTGTTGGTCTTCTCCGCCGTAATGAAACGCTCGTCAATGATAGCCTGTTTGATGGGTTTATAGAAGCGAATGTTAGGATTTGACGCATCTTCCACTTCGTCTTGACCGTTCAGGCTGTCTTTGAGCGCGAGTTCCATGTTGCTCTGTCCGCCGGCGAACCACACATCGCCTATGATTACGTTTTTGAAGCTGATGCTTGTCTGTTTGCTGGTCATGGAGAGAACGCCTTCCACGCCCGCCTCTTGCGGGGGCAAAAAACACCGCCATACGCCGTCTTTCACCACAGTCTCACGGTTCACGTTCCTGAAAGTTATACGGATGGTCTCGCCGTCCGTTCCGCTTCCCCATATAGGAATATCTTTGTCTCTCTGTAACACCATATTGTCAGAAAAAATTGGCGCTATTTGCATAAAAACCTCCTCAACACCTATTAGAATTATACCACACACCCTGCGGGTGTTTCAATACTTCACAACGGTTATTGTACGAAAAGGTGCGCCGCTTCCACTGACATGACGGTTACGCTTGCACCCTTCGGGTGTTTAAATACTTCACAACGGGCGTTATAAGAAAGGGGGCGCCGCTGTCCCCGACAGGACGGTTACGCTTGCCTTGCAAGCGGAACCTCTGCGTTGTCAGATACCGCCGTCTGTCGCCATGCCCCGACCACCGATGACTGACACCTCGCCGAGTGAAGCGGCGTCTGAAACCCTGACCCCGCCCGCCTGTCTTCCTTTGCTCACTGCTCATTGCTCTCTATTAACTACTAACGGAGACCCGCGCTTTGCTAACTCTTTCTACTCTGCACTTGCCCGTCTTCCTTTGCTAATTGCTCACTATTCATTACTCACTAGCAGGAGGGGGGCGCGTCTTTCCCTAAACGGAGGATGGCACACAGACGCCCTTGTGGTGCGCCCCCCTGTCTCCGGTTCCCCCTGCGCGGTCTTCCGCCACCCCCAAAACTACACCGAAAATTCGCGCTAAATGTATTGACGTAAAAAAGTATAGGGTATATAATTTTCCCTAAAGTATTGTATATATTCAAAAGGAGTATTAATAAAGTATTGGACAAACCGTATTATGCGCCGTATAGGGCGAACCGCGACAGCAGGCTTGCCCCTTGCCCGCCTTGTGTACATTTGACGACAAACGCATATAATCCCCCTAAAGAAGGATTCCTTTTGACTCATAACAAAGCTAACTTTAGTTTGCAGTCCGTTCTGTTTGAGTCAGAGTCCGTCCTGTTTGAGTCAGAGTCCGTTCTGTTTGAGTCAGAGTCCGTCCTGTTTGAGTCAGAGTCCGTTCTGTTTGAGTCAGAGTCCGTCCTGTTTGAGTCAGAGTCCGTCCTGTTTGAGTCAGAGTCCGTTCTGTTTGACTCGGAGTCCGTGGACTTTGACTCGGAGTCCGTGGACTTTGACTCGCAGTCCATGGACTTTGACTCGCAGTCCATGGACTTTGACTCGCAGTCCATGGACTTTGACTCGGAGTCCGTGGACTTTGACTCGGAGTCCGTGGACTTTGACTCGCAGTCCGTGGACTTTGACATGAAATCCAAGCCGTTTATTTTCAAAATAAACGGTACGATTATACCTTGCGGGCGATGAGCGCCCCATGAGGGAAAAAATATCCTGCGGACGATTCACGTCTCGCAAGGAAAAGGAGAAAGAAATGGTAAAGAGAAACGATTGGTTACCCGCTGGGCGCATATCGATCATAGCGATGTGCCGCAAGTGGATAGCGTACATTACTGAAGTCCTGAGAACGGCTTGGGGCATACCCGCGGAACAGCTTGCGGCTCTGAAAGCGCTCCTTGAGACCGCGGAAGCGCTCTTGCAGAAGGCTATGGACACCGCGGAACGAACCCATGTGATCACGGTGGAGTGTCAGGCGGCGTTTACGGCGTTGAAGGAGAAGATGCGCTTCTTCCGCGACCGGTATTTCAAACTGCCGCCGCTGACCGAAGGGGACTGGGCGGCTCTGGACTTCCGACCCAAGGACACACACCCGACGCCGATACCGGCGCCAGACGGGGTGCCAGCGGTGTCCCTGAGTTACCCCGGCGGTCCCCACGCGCTGACCGCGCACATGGGTCCCATGCCCGGCACGCAGGAACTCGATCAGACGAGCGACTACGGCTACACGCTCTACGTGGGCGTCATGCCGCCCGGCGGAGCGACGCTGGAACAGGCGGCGTCTGAGAAGCACTATTTAATGAAGGCGCCGGCGGACGGGAAGGGGCTCCAGCACTTTCGGTTCACCCGGCGGCGCAAGGAGAAACTCCTGTTCGACACCGAGGACGGGGGCATGACGATCTATATCTGTTGCCGCTACGAAAACCAGAAGGGCGAAGTAGGGCAGTGGGGGCCGGTAGCCTCCGCGGTGATACCGTAACCAAGGCGCAGGACCGCGAATGTGGTGGGCGGACAAGCGCGTTGCACGTTTGTCTTAGCAATTGCCGGCGGGCATAGTACGCAAAGGAGTAAATATGAGAAAAATGAGTATGAGCATGGTTCTGTTAAGCGCGGAGTTCGGTCAAGACCGGGTTGCGGACCCTGAAAGCGACTTCGAGGTAAGTCTCAATGATACGTCGGACGGGTGCATAATCACCAAGTATACCGGTCCCGGCAGTGATGTTGTCATTCCGGCGGAGATACAGGGCTTGCCAGTCAGGGAGATTGGCGCGCAGGCGTTTTCTGGGTGCAAAAGTCTTACCTCGGTTGCCATACAGGAGGGCGTTACGCGGATTGGCTGGGAGGCGTTTCATGGTTGTAGTAGCCTAGCCTCGGTTGCCATACCTGACAGTATTACGGCGATTGGCGAGGGGGTGTTTGCTTGGTGCGGTAGCCTTAGCTCGGTTACCATACCGGACAGCGTTACACTGATTGGCAAGGAGGCGTTTTCGGACTGTAGTAGCCTAGCCTCGGTTACCATACCGGAGGGCGTTACGAAGATTGACGAGCGAGTGTTTTCTGGGTGCAAAAGCCTAGCCTCGGTCATCATATCGGACGGCGTTACGCGGATTGGCTGGGAGGCGTTTTATGCTTGTAGTAACCTAGCCTCGGTTACCATACCGGACAGCGTTACGGAGATTGATGCGGATGCGTTTAGGTATTGCAGTAGCCTTGTAAAGGTGAATATTACGCCCACTAAACGCAAATGGAGCAAAGACAGCTTCTACCAATGTGTCAAACTCAGCCTTGCGTCTCAGGCGGCGCTCAAGCGGGCGGGGTATACGGGCGGGTTTTAGGGTTTCGGCGGTACGCGGCGTGGGTTGTCCCAGTCATGCGCCCTATATGTGGTGGGCGGACAAGCGCGTTGCACGTTTGTCCGCCCATTTTGTCGGCGGGCATAATACGCAGAGGAGTACGTAATGAGAAAGATGAGTATGGTTCTGTTAAGCGCGGCGTTTAGTCAAGACTGGGTCGCGGACCCTGAAAGCGACTTCGAGGTAAGTCTCAATGATACGTCGGACGGGTGCATAATCACCACGTATACCGGTTCCGACCGCGATGTTGTTATTCCGTCGAAGATACAGGGCTACCCGGTCAAGGGGATTGGCGATGGGGCGTTTTATAAATGCCGTAGCCTAGCCTCTGTCACCATACCGAATGGCGTTACAAAGATTGGCGTGGAGGCGTTTTGTAAGTGCCGTAGTCTTGTCTCGATTACCATACCAGACGGCGTTACGGAGATTGGCAAGTGGACGTTTAAGGATTGTAGTAGCCTTGTCTCGGTCGTTATACCGGAGGGCGTTACGCAGATTGGCGTGTCAGCGTTTCATGGTTGTAGCAACCTTGCCTCAATCGCCATACCGGACAGTGTTATGAAGATTGGCATAGTGGCGTTTAAGGATTGCAGTAGCCTTGTAACGGTGGATATTGCGCCTCATAACCGCAAATGGGGGATGGGGAATTATCCGAGCTTCTACGGTTGTAGCAAAGTCAGCCTTGCCTCTCAAGCCGCGCTCAAGAACGCGGGGTATACAGTCAGGTTTTGGTTTTAGG
>JAISEA010000109.1 GCA_031264475.1 Treponema sp.
ATTATCAGCAGGCTCTTGCTGATTTCAACCAAATTCTCAATAACTTAGCTTTTCTATTCTTCGGCGCCCAAAGCCATAAAGAAGACTTCACCGAATACACCTTGCGTATAGACACGCAGATGGGGCTTTTTTGGTGGTATGGAGCGCAGTTGAGCGGTATTAAACAAACGGATGATGAATATTTGCGCGCCTTGCTTCTTCTCGGCGTCTGCTATTTATCTAATTTTTGAGTTTGAAACGCGGAATATTGAAACTAGTCTTGTTCGTTGACATTATCCGCGTTTCACATTATACTTCCCTTAATGAAAATACCAGCCATTGAAATGACAGACGTCGTCAAAGTTTTTCCCGGCATCATCGCAAACGATAAGGTGTGTTTTACCGTGGAACAAGGGGAAATCCACGCGCT
Organism: Treponema sp.; assembly: GCA_031264475.1. The sequence goes on from JAISEA010000109.1 coordinate 410, forward strand.
CTTGGGGGAAAACGGCGCGGGAAAGTCCACCCTCATGTCTATTCTCTTCGGTCTCTACACTGCTGACAGCGGAACGATTAAAATTATGGGCAAAGAAGTTAAGATTCGCTCGCCCAATGACGCAACCGCCCTGAAGATCGGCATGGTTCATCAACACTTCAAGCTGGTACATAATTTCACCGTAACAGAGAACATCATACTCGGCATGGAAAGCCGCGACCGCTTCGGCAATCTTTCCTTGAAAACCTCAGAGAAAAGAGTCGCATACCTATCCGAAACCTATGGACTGTCCGTCAACCCGCAAGCCCGTATAGAAAATATCACGGTGGGGATGCAACAGCGCGTAGAAATCCTCAAAATCCTCTACAGAGACGCGGATATTCTCATCTTTGACGAACCAACCGCGGTTCTTACCCCGCAAGAAATCGACGAGTTTCTGCTCATCTTAAAGAAGCTCAAAGCAGAAGGCAAAACCATCGTCTTCATCACCCATAAGTTAAAAGAAATAAAAGCCGTTGCTGACCGATGCACCATACTTCGCCGAGGCAGAAGTGTGGGCGCGGTCAATGTTTCTGAAGCAAGCGAAGAGGACCTCGTTGAAAAGATGGTCGGGAGAGTGGTGAGCCTCCATTTTGACAAGAAACCCATGCGGCTCGGCGATGAGGTTCTGCGTATTGAAAACCTCGTCGTATTAGGAGCGCGGCTAACACCTGCAGTGCGTGGTCTTTCCCTTGAAGTGCGGGCGGGCGAGATTTTAGGCATAGCCGGTATAGACGGCAACGGACAAACCGAGCTTGTCGAAGCTATTATAGGCTTGAGACCGGTCAAATCAGGACGAATCTTATTTAAAGGCAAGGACTTCAGTAAAGAGAGTATTCGCATCCGCAACAAGATCGGCATGGGACTCGTCCCAGAAGACCGACATAGGCACGGGCTTGTACTTGATTTCAGGATTGATGAGAATCTCATCCTAAAGAATTTCCACGAAAGACCTTATTCCATGTATAGTTTTTTACGATTCAAGAATATTGTTTCCCACGCGGAGAGCCTCATCGTACAGTTCGACATACGCTCCGGTAGCGGACCGACTACGCTTGCCAAATCCATGTCAGGCGGCAACCAACAAAAGGTCGTCATAGCGCGAGAGATCGACCTTTCCCCGGAATTACTCATTGTCTCCCAGCCTACGCGCGGACTCGATGTCGGCGCCATCGAATACATACACAAACGCATCATCGAGGAACGGGACAAAGGACGAGGCGTGTTACTCGTGTCATTTGAACTAGACGAAGTTTTGAGCCTCTGCGACCGCATAGCCACAATTTCCAAGGGGATCATCACCGGCGTGGTCCCGGCGCAAGACGCGGACGAGCGGCAAATCGGCGCTATGATGGGTGGGCTGACCGTCGCAAAGTCAGCTTAAGGAGAAGGTATGACAATCATTGATCCGAGTGTAACTCCAAGCGACCTATCACAGTGCAACAGTGCGGCTTCTTTTCTACAATCCGGGTTTTGGGGCAGTTTCAAGGCGCGATTTGGGTGGAACGCGCGTGGGTTTCTGATTGATTGGGGCGAATTCGGGCAAACATCTCTCATGGTCATCAGACGGAGACTTGCCCCTTGGATTTCTTTCGCCTATGTCCCGTGGGGTCCAGAATTGCCCGCGGGCTTTCCACCTGACGACGTTGCGCGTAATCAAGCGCTCGCGTCCATAGCCCGTTCGCTCAAGAGCCTCCTCCCGAAAGATACTACCTTCATTCGTTTTGACCCTCCGTGGTTCATGGAAGACGCTCTGCCGAATAAATCCACCGCGCCCTTCTCGCAAAGCCCTCGCATACTAAAGCCGTTTTCGCGGGCGGGTGCGGATATTCAACCGCCGGATACAGTCCTCATTGATATTATTCCTGATGAAGCCGACATCTTGGTCCGCATGAAGAGCAAGTGCCGCTATAATATCAGGCTCGCGATGAAAAAAGGCGTAACGGTACGGCGAGCGGACGCGAATGAACTTCCAAAATTCTACGATATTCTCAAAAAGACGGCAAAAAGAGACGGCATTGCCATCCATAGCATCGACTACTACGAGATGCTTTTCTTACATTGCCGCGACTATCCACAAGGCGGGCAAGAAACCACGCTTTACCTTGCGGAACATGAGGGTGAAATCTTGGCTGGCGCGGTCATTCTCTTGCGAGACAAAGAAGCGGTTTATCTCTACGGCGCTTCTTCGGACAATAAGAGGAACCTCATGGCGCCTTATCTGATCCAATGGAAAGCCATGATTGATGCAAAGGCAAGGGGATGCGCGGTCTATGACCTCTTCGGTATACCGCCGTCGGAAGATTCACATCATCCGATGGCAGGGCTTTATCGGTTCAAGACCAGTTTTGGCGGACGGGTGATCCACCGCCCCGGAAGTTGGGATTATGCGTATTATCCGCTTGCAAAGACGCTCTTCACAGCGGTGGAATCCTTCCGCAAAAAACTACGCAGTCTCAAGAAGCGGGGTTAGCGTTCTGTCCTGACAGAACCTTGCCGGCTTCGTTTAACTGTTCACCCGCGTCCGATGCCCGTTCTTCGTATCTCGTGAGCTGTTCCTTCATTTCACCCATTTCAAGCTTGAGTTTGTCGATCTTGCTGTCAATGTATTGATAAGCTTCGTCGAGAGCTTCGATAACCATGTCCTTGTCCTCGATCCACTTATAAAGGTCTTCTTCTTTGAGCGCACCGCTCCGCTTAACCAAGCTTTTTTTCAGGAGGCTACTACCAAACCGGACGCACACGTAACCATAGCCACTTGAATCTTTGTCGAAACTCCACTTGTATGCGGAAACCTTGTTGAATTCCCGTAGTCCTAATTTTTCCAAATGGTCAAACGTCCTCCGCACAACCGCATAACATCGGTTGTAGTCTTCTTCAAGTTCGAATAATGTGTTGTCAATATTCTCTCGCCGCGCCGCGCCTCTCTGCTCATTTAGAGTTTTCGTTCCCTCTATGTAACGCATTTCGTCTCTTACGGCGGATTACCATGATTTATTCTTTTTGGAACCGCCGCTATACCTCCTATCCGAGTAATTCATTCAGTACTTTGTGGTAATACAAGGCGCCTGTCTATGCAGAAATACGTTGCGGAAAAACAGAACAACAGGAAGGGAAGGATAAACAAGGGGAAAGATGTGTTGAAAATGTTTTTGAAGATAAGAATAAAGAATGATTAAGAAAAGAATCAATAACACTAAGACACATAGCGGCGCAAGTTTTCAATGATGGCTTAATTCACCCGTTCAACGTATTCATTTGTTTCGGTGTTGACGAGGATTTTCTCTCCCTGTTTAATAAACAGAGGAACTCGCACGGTGAGACCTGTTTCTGTAACGACGGGTTTTGTCGCGCCGGAGACTGTATCGCCTCGGACGTAATTTTCGCTCTCCGCAACCGTAAAAACCACCTTGTAGGGAATAGCGACGTCAATCACACTACCTTCCCAGATGGTAAGTCCGTAAACCGCATTTTCCTGAAGATAGGGTTTCTTCTCCGCCATTTCAGCTATCGGAATTTCGTACTGTTCGTAGGTTTCGTTGTCCATGAAATAATAGAAATCCGTATCCATGTACTGGTATTGGCAGGAGTGTACATCGACCGTAGCGTCCTCGACTTCCTGTTGCGTTGGAATAGTAAGCGTGAGTACCGAGCCGTCCTTTATGCTCTTCATCTTGACGCGGGCGATGGCGGTACCTTTACCGGGATTATGAAATTCCCTCTCTATAACCAAAAACGGCTGTCCCTTCTGCAATAGACAGGTACCTTTTACAATATCTCCTCCACGAATCATAACAACTCCTTGAAAA
>JAISEA010000121.1 GCA_031264475.1 Treponema sp.
TAATCCTTTACGGGTTATTATCTTTTCTATATACAAAAGGAGATCATCATGATTCCTATTAATGACAATGCCATTGGCTCATGGGCTGATAATTTTATCACCCGGTGTGAAACCAACAAAACCGCTTGGGCTATTCCCCAAGACACGGTAGCCGCCCTCCGCTCGCTTTACGACACGTATAAAGATGCGCTCGCCAAGGCGCAAGCGCCTGATACCCGCAGTAAGTCAGCCACCACCGCCAAAAATGAGGCGAAGACGGCTCTGCGTAGCGCCTTGACTGTATTTATTGCAAAGTATATCGACAACAATGACGCTATCACCGTGCCGATACGGGAACAGCTCGGTCTGCCTATCAAGGACACGACGCGCACGCCCGTGCCTATCCCAACGACGTATCCTGAATTTTTCGTCAAGGTAAAAGACATTCGGGCGTTGGATGTGCATTTCAAGGCTATGGGGAGCACGAGTAAGGGTAAACCTTACGGGTACAACGGAGCGGTTATCTTCTACGGGGCGCTAGACGCGCCGCCCACAGACCCTAGCCAACTGCCACATTCCACGCTTGCCACGAAGACGCCTTACACGCTGAGTTTCACGGAAGCGGAGCGCGGTAAGCGCGTTTATATCGCGTTGGTTTGGCAGAATAGGAAAGGGGAGAAAGGTCCTTTCTCCCAGATAGAAGAAGTGTTTATCCCCTAAATGGGCGCTTCGTGGGGAATGGTGTCAGAGGTATCAGGCAACACGGAGGCTCCGCTTGTTTACAAGCGTAGCCGTCAGGTCGGGGTCAGCGGCACACCCTTTCGTACAACGCCCGTTATGAAGTATTTAAACACCCTTCGGGTGATAGTGTCAGAGGTATCAGACAACAAAGAGGCTCCGCTTGTTTACAAGCGTAGCCATCAAGACGGGGTCAGCGGGTCCCCCTTTCGTACAACACCCGTTATGAAGTATTTAAACAGCCTTTGGCTGTAAAGAGGTGTTTTGATGGAAAAGAAAATTATTGGGATGGATCCCCCCCCCCCCCGCAACAGATATATGCAGTACACTTGCCGCTTGCAAGTGCCTGTTGTGCGGTGAAGTCGGATTAGCGTTCGTCAACAAAATACGCGATGACGATACACGCTATGCCGCTCGCTGTAACCATTGCGGTCACGTTCAGCTCGCCCCGCTTCCAACCGTTGAGGAAGATGAGGAATTTTACAAGAAAGACATTATGCTGAAAAATACCTACAAGGATGTCAAGTCACTTCAAACCGGGGAAAAGTTGATGTATCGAATGGAGTTATTCATCCATGAACAGGCGGATAACTTCGAGAAGTATTTGCCGCCGAAATCTGAACAGGAAGATATGCGGATTATTGAAATCGGCACAGGTTTCGGCTGGTTGCCGCAGTTTATGCGTGCAAAAGGTTACCAGACGGATGGAGTTGAGATCAACGATGAGAGACGCGAACTCTGTAAACAGCGATGTGGGATTGATATTTTCGGATGGAACTTCTTAAAAGACGAGCCTGAAGTAATGGAGAAGGTGGGTTATTACGATGTGCTGTGCATGATGCATACATTGGAACATATAAGCGACCCTGTGACCTTTCTGAAGCGCGCGTCAATCCTGCTAAAGCCTCGCGGGATGCTGTTCATTGAAGTTCCAAACTTTAACGACTACTATCGGGAGCATCAAAAAGAATACAGCGATTGGTCATTTATGCGAGGACACGTCAATTATTTTACGCCAGAGATGCTGACGAAAGTGTTGGAACGTAGTGGTTTTTCAGAGGTGAAAGTCTATGGACACCAGCCGCATAGCATAGAAAACGCCATTCATTGGTGGCGTAATAAGGCGCCGAATCTGCTATGGCACCAGTTTTACTTACCTGAGCCGTTGGAGTGGATTAACAAGATATACAAAGACAAGATCGAGGCTGAACTTAAATCTAGTTTTATGGTCGCGGTAGGGTATAAGAAATAAGGATTTGTATGAGTAACGATACTATGTCAACCATGCAAGCAAACAAGCAACATCTCGTTACCGAATTAAAGAAGTTACGAGATGATTGCAGGAACGAGTTTATTGCGCGATACAGTGAGCAATATAAGACCAGACGTTATGTTCTGTCGTCGGTAGAGATAGGCGACTTCTCCTTCTGCTGGGCAAGGTTTCTAATCTACGATGCCGCGACAGGTAACAAGGTGCGCATCGGGAAGTTTTGCTCTATCGCCGATAGCGCGACATTCTTACTAAACGCGCATCACATTTACCGCAATGCGAGCACATACAGTCGGTTCTTTCTGTTGCCAAGCGCAAACCTGACGACTCTTGATGTAGTTAATCCTAAAGGGGATATTGTTGTCAATAACGATGTTTGGATAGGCTATAACGCGACTGTCCTTGAAGGGGTAACAATCGGTAATGGCGCGGTCATTGCGGCAGGGGCGGTTGTTACAAAAGACGTGCCGCCATACGCAATAGTGGGCGGTAATCCAGCGAAGGTTATCAAGTACCGCTTCGACGAACGGGCTATTACTCAACTTCTTGAAATGCAGTGGTGGGATTGGGAATTGAGGCATATCGCGGAATGTCTAAGACTGCTTCTTAGCGAATGTATTGATGAACTCTATAAATACTACTTGAAGAATGTAGAAGCGGAGCTGTTATCCCCCCCCCCCCCGCTCTTTTATATACAGAAGTAGTAAACGTCTAACACCGTTCACACACCGAGCGTGTTTGAAAACATCTTGGTCTGTCCTTCTGATAAAAAGATGCGTGTTGGTGAGATTTCCGCGCAGGCGTTTAGAGAAACTGTTTAATATGAAAAAGGAGATTTTATGAGAATAATCGGAATAATCCCGGCGCGGTATGCGTCAAGTCGTCTTCCGGGTAAGCCACTTGTTGATATTCATGGCAAGCCTATGATTTGGTGGGTGTGGAAAGCCGCGAAACAAGTCGTGGAATTGGATGAGGTGTATATCGCTACAGACGACGAGCGGATACGCACCATAGTCGAGGCTTTTGGCGGCGAGGTTGTTATGACTAGCGATTGTGCTACCGGTACTGATCGTGTTGCCGAAGTGTCTATGAAAATTACTGCCGATAGGTATGTTGTTATAAACGGAGATGAACCAACTATTAAGTCTGAGGATATAAGGGCGGTAGCTCTTGAAACATCAAGTGGCGATAAGGCTTTGATTGTTTTGTGTTTTGCTGTGCAGGAACCAATTGATGTCATAAATCCAACAATTCATAAGTTTGCGCTAAATGAAAGGAATGAGGTTATTTATATTTCTCGTTCATCCATTCCTTTCCCGCAAGCAGAATTTGAATACGACCTGCACAAATGTGTTGGCGTCTACTGCTATCCACGTAACCTGTTGAAATGGTTCACACAAACGCCTATAGGCAGATTGGAGCGTATTGAAAGTAGCGACCTATTAAGATTAGTAGAGAATCGAGTTCCAATAAAAGCCGTGATAACGAAGAACCAGTCATTTAGCGTTGACACGCTGAAAGATTTAAAGAGAGTTACAAATATACTGACCCCCCCCCCCGACATCCAGTACAGAAGTAGTCAATGGCTGAGATACTCTTGTGGGGCATCCTCCTTTTACAAGTGGAGGGTGGCGTGAAAATAATCGGAATTGTGCCGGCGCGATACGGGTCAACCCGCCTTCCGGCGAAACCGCTTGCCGATATATACGGGAAACCGCTCGTTTGGTGGGCGTACAATCAGGCTGTTAAGGTAAAAACGTTTGATGAACTCTATGTCGCCACGGACTCGGAACAGATAGGCGATGTGTGCGAACAATATACAATCCCGTTCCTGATGACCTCATCCAATTGCGTAACCGCTACTGACCGTTTGGTTGAAGTGTCGGAAATGATTGACGCCGATGTTTATACAATTGTAAACGGAGATGAACCGCTTATAGACCCTGCCGATATAGACGCTTCGGTAGCGGTGGTTGATGGAAATGTAGATGTAGGAGTGCTATGTTGTCCTCTCGCATCCGCAATAGAAACGATAAACCCCTCCATACACAAATTCGCTCTCAATAACGCAAATGAGGTAATATACGTTTCAAGACAGCCTATTCCGTTTCCACAATCACGGATTGATTACACGATGTACAAGTGTATCGGAACTCATAGCGTATCTAAACGAGCTATACAGTTGTATCGTGATACACCAATGGGACGGTTGGAAAGCGTAGAAAGTAACGACCTTTTACGTTTTCTTGAGAATCACATAACTATCAAGGCAGTCATAACTGAGCACCAAAGCCTTTCGGTTGATACAGCTAAGGACTTAGCAGAAGTCCGCAAAATTATTTTGTCTATACAAGGAGAAAAGAATGGTTGAACAATTCAAGCAACTTTATAACGGCGTAGTCTATGACACTATGGCGTTCGACCTCAAGATCAAGAAACCGTTTATGCTACGCAAGGAAGTTAAACCCGTGTGGGGGTTTTCCGAGGTAGTTTTCGGTCCTGCGTTTACCTGCAAGGGAGAACGTGTCCTTGATGAGAGCCATATAGATGATACGGTTCGTATCAAAATGTTTAAACAGTTCTATAAAGGTTGCGTACAAGTAATCTCGTCTGGCGGCTATCGCGATGTCGCTCAATTCGGGGATATTTCGGGCAAACTTGCTAGAAAGTTCGGGGCAGTCGGCGCTGTATTAGACGCTCCAACCCGCGACATCAAGCTTATCCGAGATGATAAGTTTCCTATTTTTGCAGATGGGGTACAATCCACCGATGCCTACGGCAAGTGGCAGATAACTGAGTTTGAAGTCCCGATAATAATGCCGGGAATTCACGGTGATGTTGAAATAAATTCGGGAGACTTTGTATTCGGCGACCCGGACGGCGTTCTGATTATCCCTAAAGCCATCGTCAATGATGTATTGGAGTTGGCACAAAAACGTATGGCACAAGAGAATTTGGTGCGCCAAGACATTATCAACGTAACTGATATTCAGGATATGTACGAAAAAAGAGGGCGATGGTGATGGATAATATTCGTTTTGTAGCGGAGTTCACAACCAATCCGATGGGGAACTTGAATGTTTTGCTACGGATGGTTAAGAAAGCCGCCGAGGCTGGATGTAGTCTCATCAAAATGCAGAAGAAAGACGTAGATGCTTTCTATACACAAGAAAAACTGAATACTCCATTTGAATCCCCCTATGGAAAAACGTATCGAGACTACCGTGAAATATTTGAATTTGACGAAGAGCAGTTTCACATATTCGACCGCGAGTGTCAGAAATATGGTATAGGGTGGTTCTCAACAGCCCAAGACATTCCATCGTTGAAGTTTCTGGCTAAGTTCGATTTGCCAATTTATAAGGTGGCATCGTCAAATGTCGGCAACGATGACCTCTTGCGCGAGATAGTCGCAAACATCCCTAAATCTAAGGAAATAGTGTTTTCGGTCGGAGGCGCAGAAATAGACAGGATTGAGCGTACACTCAACATGTTGTCAGGATTCAGAAAAGTCACAATTTTGCACTGCGTGGCTGAATATCCTTGCCTTGATGAACATTGTAAACTTGGCAATATCACGGAATTACGCAGACGCTTTGAATCGCCTGATGTAGCCATTGGGTACAGTGGACACGAGGAAGGATTCAAGCCTACATTGGCAGCTATTGCTCTTGGCGCTAAAATGATTGAAAGGCATATTTGCCTGTCCCGTGCTTCTTTTGTGCATCACATTGAATGTAGTTTAGAACCGGAAGAATACACCGAACTAATTTCTATTGTCAAAAGCGCTAAAAGTATTGACGAATTAAGCCGCTTGTATGACGGATTGTCAGAGGCTACCTTTGTTTGCGACTTCTCAATGAGTGAAAAGGAACGTGAATTCATTGTTGGGGGGAAGTATGGCACAAAATATGTCGTAGGCAAATCTCATATTTACCAAGGGGAGTAATATTGTCCATATACATCATTCGTCATGGTAGAACGATATGGAACGCCGAAGGTAAAATTCAGGGTAGTCTAAACAGTCCCCTTCTGCCCGAAAGTATAGAAACCTCGCGCAAAATAGGAGAACTTTTAGTATGTAGCGGTATCAAAAATATTTTTTGTAGTCCGCTACAAAGATGTTTAGAAACCGCCAATACCATTTCAGAAATTCTTGAGTGTAGTTATACTAATGATGCCCGTATATCTGAATGTAATCACGGGCTGTGCGAGGGCTTGACCCACGCCGAAGCCCGTGAAAAGTATGGCGCTGAACTTTCCTTACGCGACACAGATAAGTGGAACATACCATATCCGGAGGGAGAGTCTTATGCGGATGTATTTGCCCGCGCAAAGTCATTTGCGGACGATATGAAAACAAATGAAGGCGTGCTAATTATCGCGCATGAAATGTTTAATAAATGTTTAATAGGATATATAATAAAATGGTCACCAGAAGAAATCATAAAATTCAAACAGCCAAATTCAATTGTTGCCAAGATAGATTTTGAAAACAGATCACTGGAATTAGTTGACTCTGCTTTATACCGCAATCCACTCCACGGTTTCAAAGCCTGCCCATTGCGGAGTCGTTAAACAGGCTGTCCCACCATGCGTGTTGGAGGGTGGCGGAAGACCGCGCAAGCGGGCTGGAGCGTGGGGGGCGCACCACAGGGGCGTCTGTGTGCCAATCACGTTTAGGGAAAGACGCGCCCCCCTCCTTAACTTGTTGATAGTGGTCAGCCGCCGCCTTCGAGGTGTCAGTCGCCCTGCCTTTACTTAGGCTTGAAAACTTCATTGCTTTAAGTATAATGGACGCTATGGCAACCATCCGCTCTCTTCTTATACATGGCTCAACCCTATCCCTGCTTACTATGGTTTCTCGTGTACTCGGACTCCTACGAGAAATGACAAAGGCTAGACTACTCGGCACAACCGCGCTCTCGGACGCATTCTCAGTCGCTTTTATGATACCGAATCTGTTCCGCAGACTCTTCGCGGAAGGCTCTATCGCCGTCGCCTTTATCCCCACCTTTAAAAAGCGCCTCGTTGAAGGCGGCGCAGACGAATTAAAAGACTTCCTCTCATGCGTGTTTACCTTTCTTACCTTTTTCGTAACAGCCGTAGTCGTTGTCGGGATTTTGGTCTCCCCTCTCATCGTGCCTCTGTTCGGTTTAACAGAATTTGATGAAACCGTTCTTCTCACTCGCATCATGTTCCCGTTTCTCGCGTTTATATCCATCGCGGCGTTTTTTCAAGGAATCTTGAATAGCGTAGGCGTGTTCACGCCGTCTGGAGCCGCGCCTATACTGCTCAACGTCGCAACGATAATATGCGCCTACGCGCTAAAAGATGTGATGGGTAATCCCGCCCGCGCCATGGCTGTCGGTATTCTCATCGGCGGGTTTCTTGAAGCCGCGATTCAACTACCCTTTATCTTGAAAAAAGGCTTCACATTCTTTTTCAAAAGCATCCGCAAGGCAGTCAAACACCCCGGCACACAGACCATATTGAAGCTCATAGGACCGACCATCATCGGCATGGCAGCATATCAACTCAACGACCTTGTATCTACGGCATTGGCCGGCAACGCGGGTCAAGGAGTCGTGTCTAGTTTGCAGTATTCATTGCGCTTGCAGGAACTTATACTCGGCATTTTCGTGGTTTCCATTGGCACGGTACTATTGCCTGACTTCGCGGAACACGCTAAAACAGGTAATTGGGATATGTTCAACGTACGTTTGCAATCCGCTATCGACATTGTCGCCTTGATCACCGTGCCAATCACCTTCTTCGCCTTATGTCAAGGTGAAACACTCATCCGTTTATTGTTTCAAGGACATTCTTTTACCGAAGAATCAGTAGCGCTGACAAAGACGGCGTTTATTTTTCATGCGCCTGCCCTGCTTTTTATCGCCTTGAACCGTATCCTCGCGCCTGCCTTTTACGCGCAAAGTGATACAAAGTCTCCGACCTTCGCAGGCATAGTCTCCTTTGTGGTCAATATGGCGCTTGCCTTCGTCTTGGTGGAAAACTTTCGCGGCGCCGGTATCGCCTTCGCCCTTACCGCGGCAAGCGCAGTTAATACGGTTCTTCTCTTCTGCTTTCTAAAGAAAAATCCGTTTATTAAAATGGCTGGAGCCTTGAAAATGATCCTTCATATCGTTAAGTTGTGTCTCTTTTCGGTAGTAGCCTCTGTTCCCGTATTGCTTCTAAACCAAAGACTGCTTACTCTTTTCATGGGGCGTAACCGTTTCATTCATTATGGAGTTCCTTTTGTCATAGCCGCATTCGTGTATTTCTCCATAGAATTAGTGTTGCTCATCGTTACAAAGGACGCGCTAATACATAAGTTGATTTCTATAGTGAAATCTAGGTAAAGTGTCTTATTTGAGTTAGAGGATTTCTTTAGGAAAATAAATTATGAATATCATTAAAATTCTGATAGTAGACGATCATCCGCTGTTTAGTAAGGGGCTTGCTTCTCTTATCTTGAGCAAACCCATGTACAAGGTTGTCGCGGAGGCAACGAATTCCGCGGAGGCTTTGAAGATTATGCGAGAAGAAAAGCCAAATCTTGCTATTGTCGATCTCAATTTAGGCGACGAAAATGGTCTTGACCTGATTGCGTCAATGATGGCGATTGACGAGAAGCTCATCATTTTAGTGCTTTCTATGCACGATGAACGTTATTATTCGGAGCGGGTCTTGCGGCTCGGAGCGAAAGGCTTCATCATGAAGGACGAAGCTGGCAATAAGGTACTTGAAGCTATAAAGAGAGTTTTGGACGGCAAGATATATTTAAGCAAAGCTGAAGTGGAGAGGATCTCCGAAGCGGCTACTCTCGACAATGTTAAGGTGAGCAAAGAATGGTATGCATCTGTGAGAAAATTGTCTGACCGTCAGTTTGAAATATTCTCCCTCTTGGGTAAAGGTTACGGTACTGTGGAAATCGCCGCGAAGCTTAATCTTTCTACTAAAACAATAGACACTCATAAGGAACATATCAAGTTGAAGCTTCATTGTTCCTCAGCTCAAGAACTCCGTCAGCTTGCGGTGGAGTGGGCGAGCTATCCTGAAGCGGTGATCTCTTAATTACATCTTTTGAAAATAAAAACACGCTATTGGGCGTAAGCGCCTGTAACGGCGATATTGCTCCACAAAGACGAGTAGGATTGTATATTACCCACAGCTTCTTCCCAGAAGTCTTGTAGGGCATAATCTGGGTTACGAATCGCGCGTCTGCCGTGCGGGGTCATCGGCGAAAGTAAATTCTGTCCGCGGGAAAAGGCGATGCGTTGACTGTCAATGTTGCCAAAATACCATGTCCGTACATCTTGCGGAAGGCTAAAATCCTT
>JAISEA010000021.1 GCA_031264475.1 Treponema sp.
ATTCTTGTTCAAATTTTGCCCGGTAAACGACCGGGTAACTGTGCAATCCAAAAGCCATAATTTTCTCCCTTTGTTATGATTGTCAAAATAGTATAGTGTTTTTAAAAAATAAAGGCAACACCCTTCGGGTGTTTAAATACTTCATACGGGGCGTTGTCCGAAAGGTGGCGCCGCTTCCACTGACACCCTTCGGGTGTTTAAATACTTCACAATGGGTTGTTGTCCGAAAGGGAGCGCCGCGTCCACTGACACCCTTCGGGTGTTTAAATACTTCACAATGGGTTGTTATCCGAAAGGGAGCGCCGCGTCCACTGACACCCTTCGGGTGTTTAAATACTTCACACGGGGTGTTGTCCGAAAGGGAGCGCCGCGTCCACTGACACCCTTCGGGTGTTTAAATACTTCACAATGGGTTGTTGTCCGAAAGGGAGCGCCGCTTCCACTGACATGACGGTTACGCTTGCTTTGCAAGCGGAACCTACTCGCTGTCCGAAAGGGCGGAGACGCTTATAAGCATCTCCGCCCTTTTTTTTATGCTCCGCACGTACGGCGTCAGCGGGCAACGGGTGTCTGACACCACGGCGGGCGGTGTCAGACGCGCAGGCGTCTGAGGCGCGGCGTCTCAGACGTGGGTTGGGGGGTGGCGGAAGACCGCCGAAGGCGGTCTGTAGACAGGGGGGCGCACCACAGGGTTTACTGTGTGCAGTCCTCGTTTAGGGAAAGACGCGCCCCCCTCCCGAAACAGAAAGAGGTCGTTCAGAAGTTGCACGACCTCTTTCAGGAATTGAAAGACCTCTTTGAGAAATAGAACGAGGTCGTTGAGAAACAGAACGAGGTCGTTCAGAAATGGAACGAGGTCGTTGGAAAACAGAACGAGGTCGTTCAGAAACAGAACGAGGTCGTTGGAAAACAGAACGAGGTCGTTGAGAAACAGAACGAGGTCGTTCAGAAATGGAACGAGGTCGTTGGAAAACAGAACGAGGTCGTTCAGAAATAGAACGAGGTCGCGCGAAAGTTGCGCGAGGTCGCGCTGAAGTTGAAAGACCTCTTTGAGGAATTGAAAGACCTCTTTCAGAAGTTGCACGGGCAGGTAGCAGTTAGCAGTTAATAGTTAGCAGTTAATAGTTAGCAGTTAGCAGAGAGCAATTAGCAGGTAATAGTTAGTAGTTAGTAGTTAGTAGTTAGCAAAGAGCCCGCGCTTCGATACCTTTTCCTAGTCCACCCGTCTTCCTTTGCTCATTACTCATTACTAACTGCTACCTGCTCATTACTACCTGCTCATTATTCTTCTTCCTTTGCTCTTTGTTTTTCCTCTCTAATGTGAATTTGCGTGCCGTGCACGTCAAAAAACGAGAGCGTCTCCGCAACAAGGGCAAGGTCTCCACTCTGATCACTACTGTAATACGGCGCACCGTAAAGCGCATCATGCACAATAGGAAACCCAATCCACGCCAAATGACTGCGTATCTGATGCCGAAACCCCCGCTTAATCCGCAAACGAAAACATACCGTTCCATCCCTACATTCCATAGACTCGATGATTTCCGTACAGTAATACCGCCCTCGGTCAAGACAAACATCCTTGTTCTTGGGAAAAGGCTTCAGGATAGGCTTTACCATCCGCCCACCAGCCCCAAAAGGACGAAAGGCGCTCTCCACAGACGCAGGAATTTTGTCTATGAACGCGCCTCCATTAACCCGCTTCGTTATGGAACAGTATGTCTTGGTAAAAAGCCCTTTCTCTTGCTGGACAAGAATACAGTCGAGAAACGCCTGAGTCTTCGCCGCGAGAACAAGCCCCCTTGTCTCGTAGTCCAACCTGTGAACAATACCGCCTTCCCAAGGGTTTTTGCCTTTCACTTCCCGTATCCCCGGAAAAATCTCCGCATACCAGTCGAGCAAGGATATAGACGCGATATTTCGCTTGAGTGGAACCGAATGAAGGCGCGGCGGCTTGTAAAGCGCCGCATAAGACGGCGTTTCCGCAACAACGTACGGGGTATACATAGCGAAACTATAGCGTAAACCAGCCTTTTTTGCTATAGTTCAAGCATGGTGAATAAAAGAGGCGTTAAAGAAATAGGGCAGAGTGTTTGGCTTTGCCTCATAGACTTTGGGAAAAACGGGCTTGCAAACCACGCCGCCGCTGGAGCCTACGGCTTCTTGCTCTCCCTCACGCCAGCGATGTTGGTCGCCGCATCTGTCTTTTCAGCCATCTTCCCTCATCTGAAAACTGCGGACTTGCTCGGAGAAATAGTCTTTTTAGGATTCTCCCAAAACGCCTTCGACATAGAGGGAACGATCATCCGATTCCTTACAAACTTTAACACAGGACTGGTCGGCGTGTTTTCCCTCGCAAGTATGTTTTGGGCCGCGATTGTCCTTGCCTTCTCTATACAACGAGGACTCAATTCTATCTTCACCGATAAGAAACCGATCAATACACTCAAGAGCTGGCTCATACCCTTATGTCTGGAACTCGCCGTCATCGCCATCGTCATCATCTTCGCGTTAAGCGCTTATCTTACCCATGCCTTTATGAAACAATGGCTCTTCAGCGCCTTTTGCTTTGTAGGGCTGGGCGTACTTACCTTCGGCGTTTACTGCGCGGTTCCCAATAGCCCACCCAAGTGGAAATCCGCCCTATTCGGCGCTACTCTGTGCGTCGTAAGCTATGCCTTCATATTGGTGTTTCCTAACCTATTCATCAATCATGAACGCTACTATTTAATATACGGAAGACTCGGAGGTCTCATCAGCCTCTTGGCACGGGTTTACTTCTTCTTTTTATTCTTCTTCATCGGCGCCCAATTCGCCTTCACCGTTGAGTTTTTAGACGTTTTGCTGTTTACCAAGTTGATAGCAGTAAATATGGACGAAAAAGGCTGGCGGAAGCCTCTATTTATTGAAAGATTCCTCTTTTCTTCCGTTGAGGGTCGCCTATGGAAATATCGGTGTTCATATAAAAAAGGCGAGACCATTTTCCTTAAAGGAGAGCAGAGTCATACTATTTTCTATCTACTATCGGGCGAAGTGGGAGTCTACCTTACCCCGGATAACAAGGTCGCCTCTATTGCCGAACACAATTTCTTTGGTGAAATGGGATATGTTCTTTCAAGCATAAGAAGCGCAGCAGCTAAAGCAGAGACTGATCTCGTAGTAATGGCTCTGCCGCCTGCCTTGTTTAACGCCGCTTTGCAAATCGACCAAAATACCGGCACTAAAATAATAGAGACGCTTTCAAAAAGACTCCAAGATATGAATAAAAAGTTATCGAAGCTTAGCGGCGGCGACAATGAATAGCGCAACTTGTGTGATTACAGCGGCATGAATCTTCACGCATTGACATTTTTTACCCGAACAGTATAATAAATTTGCTTACTTATGATTAAACAGTTAATTTTAATCCTTGTTATGGGATTGGTTATATTTCTTTGCAGGGTGTTTCCATTTCTAGTCTTTCACGGGGAGAAGCCTGAAAAAGACTCGAAAGAACCTGTATTCCGCGGCATGGAGTTTGTGGAGAGAGTCGTTCCGCCAGTCGCCATGACGACTCTTGCCTTTAACGCGATAGCCGCTTCCATAAAAGGCGCGTCTTTCGAGAGCGTTCCTGTGATTACAGCTTCCATCTTTACCGTCCTCGTCCACTTATGGAGACGTAATTCCCTCATAAGCATATTCGGCGGCGTGGCGGTCTATATACTCGTCAAGCAACTTTTGCGCGAATAGTAAGGAGAATTTTTTTTGACGCGCCATGAATTGTTGCAGAAAATTACCACATTCCCCCTGATTGCGGAAGTTTTGACAGAAGAGCTTCTTGCAGGGGACTTCACTTCCGTATTTCGTGGACAAGGTATAGAAGCGGACGAAGTCAGGCGTTATCAAATAGGCGACGATGTGCGCTCTATAGATTGGAATGTGAGTGCGCGTTTCGCTACGCCTTACGTGAAGATGTACCGCGAGGAACGAGAGCTTTCCGTGTACCTCTGTCTTGACTGTTCCGCATCCATGATGTGCGGAAGCCTCATGTCTCGATTCGAGCAGGCTACGCTCACAGCCGCGCTCATCGCCTTTTCCGCGGAACGTTCAGGCGAAAGACTCGGCGCCGTATTCTTTGATAAGGGTATATCTCAATTCTTCTCCGCAAGAAAGGGTAAACGCAATACTTTCACCATGATAAACGAAGCGCTTAACATAGCCGAAAACAGCGCATCATCCTCTTTCAGACGATTCGGTACAGAAAAAAGAGCGCCTGCGGGAAGTAATCTCAAAGACGCCCTCGCCTGCTTGGGGAGAATTCTGAAACGTCATACTCTTATTTTCGTCATATCGGATTTTTTCTGCGTAAATTGGGAACAAGAAATGGGTAAACTCTGCCAAAAACACGACGTCATCGCCGTCAGAATCACAGACCCGCTCGACCTCAGTCTCTTCAACGTCGGACTCATCGCAATGGAAGACCCGGAAACAGGCGTCCGTTTCCATGCGCCGACCAATTTCTCCTCATTTCGTTCCGCGTGGGAGACGTGGCATAACGACCGTAGCGTTTCTTGGAAAGCAATCATTCGCCGCGTCGGCGCCGCCGCATTCGAGCTTTCTACCGCGGACGATACAGTCCCGTCCCTCGTCCACTTCTTCAAGAGCCGTCGGAGACGCCGATGAGCCTATCGCTTCGCTTCCAAATCAGAAATATTCTTTACGCGATCTTCTTCCTGTTCCCCTGTCAGCTTCACGCCCAAGAACCTTATATGGTGCCGCAGACCGTTTATGTGGGGGATAAGGCGGTATTGATTACGCCATTGGGCGCGTCCCTGATAGGCGGCGTTGTGGAGCCAATGAGTATAGAGCCGCCAGCGCCGACGGACGGACTCGTCGTGCATAGAATAGCGGTCGAACGGCAGAAGGACGAAATACGTCTTGTCGTTGAGTTTACCGCCTTTAAGACCGGCGTTATTGAATTGCCGCCCATAACCGCGCCCGGCTTCACGGACGAGTTCCACTTGTCTGTCACCATAGCCTCCCTGCTCAGTCCGTCTACGATGTCCCTCTCGCCGCCCGCTCCTCCTCTCGCCGTCTCTGGCACCGCGGCGTTACTCTACGGAACATCTATCTCCCTCATCCTCGTCATATTACTAGGAGTAAGCGCCCGTATGTTCCTGATACGGCAATTCCTTTCAGTGAGCGTTTCGTTTAGAAACCGCTTACTCATATTCCATATCAAACGGCACCTCGACGACGGACGAAAAAACCCGCATAAAGACAGGATTTTGGATAACCTCGCCGCAGAGTTCCGTCTTTTCTTGAGTCGTTTCTTCGGTATTGACTGTTCCTCATTGACCGCGGACGAATTTTCTTATTTCCCGCTTTCATCTTTCGGGAGCATCCCAGATTGCCCTCAAAGCCCTGATTTGCGGACCATATTTCGGCGTTTGGATAGCTTCCGTTTCAACGCGGAAGGCGTGAATTCAGATAATGTTCTCATATTTATCGAAGATGTCTGGGCTTTCGTTGAGAAATTACAAATACGGAGGGTGAAACCATGATGTTTAACCACCCTTTCCTGCTTATAGCAGGTCTTATCATGGTTATCTTGAGTTTTCCCCTTGCGCGTTTGTTCAGGGACGCCTTTACGCTAAAAACGCCGCTCGGTTCATTTGGGGGCTTGCCTTTCAAAGCAGGCTTTGGCTTTGCCGCTCTGATGAAGATACTCAGAGTCATGGAACTTATCGGGTTTTTTATTCTCTTTGCCGCATCCGCGGAGCCTCTGCTTTTAACGTCTCAGAAGGTATGGCTCTCTCGCGGCGCAGACATTGTTTTCACGCTGGACATAAGCCCAAGCATGGCTTGTCTTGATATGAATGGCAAGAGTCGTTTCGATGTTGCGAGAAAATTGGTGAAGGATTTTGCGGAAAAGCATCCTTCGGACGCGATAGGGCTTGTATGTTTGGGCAAGGACGCGGTACTGTTCGTACCGCCGACCGTTGATCATTCCATGCTTTCCGTGAAATTGGATACGTTGCGTCTGGGCGAGCTAGGAGACGGCACTGCGCTAGGAATGGGGCTTGCCATCGCGGGATTACACTTGTCCAATTCTACCGCGCCCCGCAAAGCCGTCATCCTGATAACAGACGGGGAGAACAACGCGGGCGCGGTACATCCAGAAACAGCCGCGGCTATTTTGCCTTCTGAAGGCGTGAATCTTTGGGTCGTCGCCGTCGGTTCGAGCGGACAAATCCCTATAGACTATACAGACCCCTTTACCAAAGTCAGGCGCACCGGACTTTTTGAATCTCGTTTCAACTCGGAAAATATTAAATCCATAGCGGACGCGGGCAAAGGCGTCTACCTGAACGCGCCTTCAGCCGATATGCTCACCCTTGCCTTTATGGAAATAGACAAAGGAGAAATGACCATAACGCGCTCAGGTCTGGTCGCCAAGACAAAACCACTGTACGTCCCCTTTCTTGCAACAGGACTCTTTATCCTCCTGTTTGTCCGTTTCACGCGGCGTTGCATCTTGGGAACTTTTCTATAAAATAAGGGTTTTAAATTCATGGAGTCAGGTTTTGAATTCATAGAGTCAGACTTTGAATTCATGGAGTCAAGTTTTGAATTCATGGAGTCACGTTTTAAATTCATGGAGTCAGACTTTAAATTCATGGAGTCAAGTTTTGAATTCATAGAGTCAGACTTTGAATTCATGGAGTCAGGTTTTAAATTCATAGAGTCAGGTTTTGAATTCATAGAGTCAGGTTTTGAATTCATAGAGTCAAGTCTTGATTCTGCGCTATAACGCCGTTATTTAGTAGTATCAGGATTGTTTTTTTTGGTCAGATTTGGAAGGAAGGGGGGATGGAGAATAGGGGATTCGAACCCCTGACCTATAGATTGCGAACCTATCGCTCTACCAACTGAGCTAATTCCCCACAAGTCTTATACTGTTTTATACCTTATTATAAGGAAAATGTCAAGAGGTTTATCAAGAAATGCGAAAAATAAAAGCAGGCGTTATATTTTATAGAATTCTCTGTGTTGTAGCCGTTTTACAGGGGATATTCATAGCATCTATCACGGTCTATACCTTTATTGCGAAGAGTCTCGCAAAGGGGAAGCCGATCTACACGGTACCGTCAAAGCAAATTCCCCGGCCCGCGCCTCTGATTGAGGACAATATATTCACAGGAATAGGCAGAATCCGCGCAATCACCGGCGACAGCCCTCCACAAACCGTTATCGTATCCATAGCTTTCCCTTACGACAAAGCGGATACTCCTTTCACCGAAGAACTTGCCTTGCAAATGCCCGAATTCCGTTCCGTTACCTTCGCTTTTTTCAAAAGTCTTTCCGCGAAAGACCTCTACAACATGGGCGAGGATTCCATTAAGGAAGCGCTCTTGAGCCGCTACAACGCCGCGCTCCGTCTCGGACGGATACCCGTTCTCTACTTTAACGACTTCATGGTGATCGAGTAAAATACCCTCAGCGAATGACATCTTCATCGTCCATGAGCATGATAGTTCCTTTTTCCCTTCCGCGTCTAAACCATGTGAGGAAATCCGCCGCAACCGTATCCGCGTCTATACGGGGAATCGGTCCAATCATATCAGATTCTTCCCGTATTACGGCACGCCGTTGCGTTGAGATGTTTGACATGATCTTCTCTATGAAAGGACGGCTTTGTCCTTTTATCAGATAGACTATCTCTTTTTCGCTCATGCCGCGTAGTTTTTCTTCAATAACGCGGTCGTCAGCTTTAACAACGTCGTCCAAGGTGTAGAGAGCCGCCCGCAGGCTATAGCTTAACATCACGTCTTCTTGCGCCAATTCATCGAGTAATTTTTCCTCAAAAGGCACGTCTGCCGCCTTGAGTATAGCGGTGAGCGCACTCATACCGTCTATTTCTTCAGTCTCATTTTTGCCTATCTTTTGGACTTTCTTCTTGAGCGCAGACGCGACCGCTTCAAGTACCGAAGGGGCGATCTTGCCTATTTTAGCGATACGTTTGATGATTTCAACCTTACGCCCCGGTTCCGTATTCTTGATAACCTCTGCCGCGAGTTTTGGCGGTAAACGAGAAAGTACCATTGCCTCTGTCGCAGGAGATTCATCTTTGAAAAGAATCTCAAGCTGTCCCGCGCTGAATTCTTCTAGGAAGACAAACGGTTTATCAGCCGCCGCAGGGACGGTTCTTTTTAGAATGGACTCGCCTTTTTCCGGACCAAACGCCGCGTACAAGAGGCTTCGCGCCTCGCCGACTCCGCCGGAAAAAGCCCCCTTATATCCGCCGGAAAGCGCGGTCAATGATCTAAATTCGTCAAGTAAGCTCTTGGATTCTTCCTCACTTATACCGCGAATCGTGACTAACTCTTTGGAAACCGCTTCTACTTGATCAGGTTCCAACTTGGAGAGTATCTGAGCCGCGGCTTCTTTACCTATGAGGATAAGGAATTTAGCGACCTTGCGGTACCGCGATTCAGGCGCGGTCTTGATGAAGTCAAGAGGGGGACCTTTCTCAAAGAAACCCGCCAAGTCTTCAGGTTTAAATGATGTGGGTTGAGCCATAGAGCCTCCCAATAGCCGCGCCTGCCTTTGCGCGGTGGCTTAAACGGTTCTTTTCCGCTGACGAAAGTTCCGCAACAGTGCGTCCACGTTCAGGAATGAGGAGGATCGGATCGTAGCCAAATCCGCCTTCGCCTCGTTCTTCGCGGATGATTTCGCCTTCAAGGGTTTCCTGCGCGATGAAGAGGCGGTCTTGTCCCAAAAACATGACCATAGCGCATACGAAGTGGGCTTTTCGGTTTGAATTATCGCCTAGTTCCCTTAGAATAAGCTTGTTTCTTTCCGCGGGCAAAAGGTTCTTACCTTCTACATTACCGTAGTTGCCGTAGCGCGCGGAAAAAATACCCGGTCTGCCGTCCAGAGCGTCTATGCAGAGTCCTGAATCATCGGCTATAACGGGTTCTTGAACTATATCAAACAGGGCGCGCGCTTTAATCAGGGCGTTTTCCAGAAAGGTCGCGCCTGTTTCTTTCGGCGCAAAGGCGATACCTGCGTCTGAAGGTATATTGATGGTGTGCTTTGCGAAAATTTCGGCTAACTCGCGTCTTTTATGCTCGTTGCTTGTGGCGAACCAAATGGTATTGCTCTGGGTTTTCATATTTTAAAATACCTTATACTGCTCGGTAGAATCCTGCTTTTAGATAGAGGGACTCGTCGTATCCAAGCAAGATCGGGTGATCAGGCGACTGGTGGCGGAAGGCGATCTGGTGGATTCGGCGTTCCGCATCGAGCGCGGCGTCTGCGACTATGCGCCGAAACCTGTATTCGTCGAGTGCCTGACTGCAAGAGCAGGTTACGAGAACGCCCCCTGCCTTGAGCAAGCGTAATGCGCGCAAGTTGATTTCCTTATAACCGCGTATTGCGTCTTTCAAGACCGTATGGGTTTTTGCGAAAGCAGGCGGATCGAGAACCACCATGTCAAACTTTTCCTTTGCGTGTTCCATTGAACGGAGTACCTCAAAGGCGTCTCCTTGCGTGGGGGTAATGGCGTTTTCAACCGCGTTCAGACGGGCGTTTGTTTTAAGGGTATTCAGCGCCTCTGTGGATGTGTCGACTGCGATAACCTGTGTTGCGCCTGATCGGGCGAGGTGGATTGCGAATCCGCCGGTGTAGCAGAACGCATCCAGCGCGGAACCGCCGGGGCGTATAAGCGATGCGGACAAGGCGCGGTTTTCGCTCTGATCGAGGAAGTGTCCTGTCTTCTGTCCTTCTTTTATATGGATCGCAAAAGCCTGTGCTTTTTCAAAGATAACGATGCCGTTATCGGGGAAAGAGCCGCTGATTACCCCTTCTTTCAGGGGTAGTCCTTCTAGTTCTCTTACTTTCGCGGCGGACTTTTCGATAATGCCCTGTGGTTTGATGAGTGTTTCGTTGAGCGCCGCGAGGATTTCTTCTCGGCGGATGTCCATTCCAAAGGTTAAGAATTGGATGGAGGTCCATGAGTGGGGCGCGCCTAATATCTTTTCCACTGTGGGGAACGAGAGGGGTTTATCGAGCGTGGCGTTTTCAACGTCGTCTAGGGACCAGCCTACGAATCGGTCTATGATGAGTCCGGGCAGAAAGTCTGCTTCGGCGAATACGATTCTGCAAGATTCGCGTGAGAAGTCGTAGTTTCGTCTTTCCAATGCTTCGCGGATTCGTCGTTTGAAGAAGCCTTTATCTATGCCTTCTTTTGAAGGGCTATAGATACGGGCGATGATTTTTGATTGTGGGTTTACGAGAGCGCGTCCGAGGTAGGTTTTAGAGACGCTTTCCACGTCCGCTGTTTCTCCGGGTTCAAGAACTGCGAGTCCTGATGTTCCGAGTATTTCTTTGACTTCGTTATCATAGACCCAGGGGTGTCCTGCGAGGATACGCTTTTCCTGCCCGCGTTTCAGAATGATTCTCTTTTTCATACTTATACTTTACCGTATTTCAACACAACCAACAACCCC
>JAISEA010000022.1 GCA_031264475.1 Treponema sp.
TAGTCAAACTATCTAAGCGTTTCGGCGACGATCCTTTGTCCATTATCAATAGAATCAACTTCATAAACGACGTATCTAGTTCTGTTCCTTCCTCAAACGACGACATAGGCAAATTTCGCGCGCCCCATATAAAAGTTCCGGTCAACTTCACTATGTTTGCAAACGGCGAAGTCAAGGCGGAGATCATGGAGTCCATACGAGGTAAAGACGTATTCATCTTCCAAGATGTGGAAAACCGTTTTCCGGTGCGTTTCAACGGCGATGATCGCAAGATATTGTCCGTCAACGACCACCTTATGACGCTTTTCGTCGCCGTGGACGCGGTGAAACAGGCAAGCGCCGGTAGAATTACCCTGGTTCTGCCTATTTACCCCTATTCACGCCAGCATAAAAAGAAGGGACGGGAGGGCTTGACCGCAAGCCGTCTGGGACAACAGCTCGAATTTCTCGGCGTAAACCGTATTATCACGCTGGACATACACTCGCGGGAAATCGGCAACTCGTTTCGGGCGATGACGCTCGAAAATCTCCACGCCAGCTACCAGATCATCCGCACCCTGACTGAACTACCCGACGTGTTGAACGACGACTTCGTGGTTGTCTCCCCTGACACCGGCGCGGTTGATCGCAACAAATTCTACGCTACGGCTCTCAAGAAGCCGCTTGCCCTGCTCTACAAGGAGCGCGATTACTCAAAAGTCTCTCAAGACGCCCTTGATTCCAACATCGCCGAGATAAAGCTCTTGGGGGACGTTTCGGGCAAGACCGTTTTCATGGCTGACGATATGCTCGGCACAGGCGGCACCTTACTCAAAGCTATGAAATTCTTGAAGGAACAGAACGCGGGTAAGGTGATTGCCGCGATAAGTCTGCCTTTGTTTTCAGGAAACGCTATAGACTACTTCGACGAGGCGTATAAAAACGGGCTTTTCTACCGCGTCATTGGCACCAACGCGGTCTATCAAGAACTAGAACGTGAGTGGTATATCAGCGTCAACATAACTAAACTCTTCGCCCAAATCATCGCACGTCTGCACGCAAACTTATCTTTGAGTTCCCTCTTGGATAACCGCGACATCATTGTGAATTTTATGAACCACTGACGCGGGTTTCAATGCAAGAAATGCCACACGGGAGTTGATAGTTCTGACGAGAAGGGGTTAAAGCGGGAAAAGTCCGGGAGCCATTCTCTATCAGGCGATAACTCTTGGTAAAAGCCGTCTACGCCGAACTCGTCAAGCCATTTGAGAAGGGTTTCGTATTCAGTTGCGTCTACATAACGCGCGGGCGTATGGATGCCCATTGGCGTATATTGGGTCATAAGCGAAAGCAAAGCGTGGTCTTGGGCGTTTTCGGCGAACCATTCTATTACGGCGCGGGTGGAATCAAGGCGACCAGGCAATACGAGGTGGCGCACAACGACCCCGGACAGCATCTTCTCCCCGTCTTCGCGGGCGTAAGATAGGCGTTTTGTCATATTCAACATCGTGAGGATCGCTTGCGCCGCGACTTCAGGGTAATCGGGCGCGTTGAAAAACGTCTGCGCTGTTTCCGAGTCAAGGGTTTTCATGTCCGGCAGGAATATATCAACAACGTCTTGTAGCGAGGCGAGCGTATCTTCACTTTCGTAAGCCGAAGAATTCCACAACACGGGAAGGGTCAGCCCGCTTGCTTTCGCCGCCGCGACGCCGCGGACAAGCGCGGGTGTCGCATGGGTTCCCGTAACGATGTTGATATTCTCCGCTCCTTTTTCCTGCAAAGTAAGGCAAATTGCGGCGAACTCGTCTATGGAAACGGCTCTGCCCAAACCTTGTTGTGAAATCTGGAAGTTTTGACAGAAGGCGCAACCCACGTTACACCCGCTCACGAAGACCGCGCCTGAGCCGCGCTTGCCCGCGATGGGCGGCTCTTCCCCGTGGTGGAGGCTCGCCGATGCTATACGGAGACTCGCGGTCTCCCCGCAAAAGCCTGTTTCACCGCGAAGCCTGTTTACCCCGCACCGCCGCGGACACAAGCGGCAGGTCTCGTATTGTTTTTCCTCATTCATCTCAAACTCTTTTCCAGCCGCTCGATTATCCGCTTCAAAGTTTCATCTTTCTCAAACTTGGTGGGAATCGCGTCTTCTTGGATGACATTTTCTCTTTTTCCCGTCGGCTTTTCCATTATTCCTTCTCTGGGTTCTTCTATCCGCCTGATGGGACCGCGGCTCAAGCGGAACGAAATCCCCCTTACGCCCATAGTCGGAAACCGCCGTTGGAAGTTATCCAACAACCCTTGTTGTTTTGTCTGGAGTATCTGTATCCACCCCGGATGGTCGGCTTCTATAAGAAGCACGTTTCGCTCAAACTCCGCGATATAAGAATGATCAAACGCGGACGCTATTCTTTCTTCTATAGTTATCGTTTTCCACGAAGCGAACAGCTTCGTCATGTTTCGGACTTTCTCTGCGAGGCGCTCGTCGAACAAAACCGAAAGAAGCTCTCCCGCTCTTACCATTTCTCCCTCCACAGCCGCAGGCTGTTTAAATACTTCGCAATGGGTGTTGTTTGAAAGGGTGCGCCGCTTCCACTGACTTGACGGTTACGCTTGTAAACAAGCGGAACCTATGCGTTGTTTGGAGGGAACCCGCTGTCCCCGTCAGGACGGAACCACGCTTGTAGGCAAGCGGAGCCTTCTCGTTATTAGGAAGGGGGGCGCTGTTTCCAAAACATCTCGGCACACAGTCGCCTTTTCTCTGCGCCCCCCTGCGCTCCAGCCCCACTTACGTGGGTCTTACGCTACCCCCCAAAAAGGGGTGCGCCGCCGCAAGGCAGGCGCGGAACAGGACGCCTTAAAACACCCGAAGGGTGTCATTTAACCACCAGCCGAAAGGAGACAAACGGCGAGTGGAGGTCGGGTGGCAAGGAGGCTTTCTCTCCGTCTCGGTTAAAGACGGTACGTTCAGGCGACCCCACGGCAGATATACTTTTTGCATCCGCGGAAAGAAAGTCAAACGGCGCAAAAAAGTCTTCACACCACTCATATCTCTGCCCGTCGAAGGCAAAACCCGCTCTTGCCGCGGTTTCTAATTCACCCTTAAAAGGAAGTCGCGCCGCTTCGATCAGCGGAGGTTTCTCTTCCCCAACGTCTTTTCCTATTTGCTCCGCAATCCATTCGCAGTAGGCTTTCGCCGCGAACCACGAGACTCCTTCTTGGGAAGTTTCTGTAGGGCTTCCCTCCGTCCATTCGGGCGCGGTTTTCAGAAAGAATTCCCATGACCATTGGGGAATCGTTTCTGAAAGAAAGAAAGAAGCGTTTCCTTCTTTGATTTCCGTGAACACAAGTCCAGCGATTAAGACTTCCGTCCCTTGTTCCGATGGATTTTTATCCGTAGAATTCTCTTTATTCTTCTTAACCCATGCGGAATCCGCGACTTCGCCCAATTCAGATGCGGGTATTAAGCTGGAAAAAGCCGATACAGCCGCGGGATTTTTGTTGAGATAAGCGAGGATACTTTGGGTTGACGCAAGCAAACTTAACGGGGAGGCGGCTATACCCGCGTTATCCACGAGGTACTTGGCGCGGATGAGGTCGCGGAGGCTTGCGCGAGTGCCAGCGAACCGCGCCGCGGCTTCGAGGATACTGTTTAGAGCGCCCGCGTCTGACGGAGTTGCGCGATAGGCGGCTTCGGAAAGCGGCTGGGGTATTTGGTAAGCGCTCGTCGGTTCGCCCACAAAAGACCAAGCCGCAAAGTCAGACGCGCCCAGAGCCAATACTTTTTCAGGTTCAGCGCTTGTCAACGCCGCGTGGACACTCTGCTTTTGAGGAAAAATCAAAGAACCGAAGAGTCTACCTTTAACGTCAATGGTCTGCTCCTGCGGAGAAAAACCCGGAAGACTCATTTTAACGGTGTGTTCTCCTTTGGGAACGAAAATTTCAGTAGGCGTCGCGGACTGGTACACGTCATCTACAAAGACCGCGGCTCCTTCTGGCTCGGATTCGGCAAGCAGAACGATTCCGGGGTTAGAAATCCCCGGATAAAACAGAACAAAGAACAAGACCACGACTATCGCCACACCGTAGAGACAAGCAAGATAAACCTCTGGCTGAACGCCAAGAATCGGCTGGAGACGAACTTCGTCTTCAGGCTGTATTTCCAATTTTTTATTTTTCCAAAACATAGCGGTTAGTATACCGAACAAACGGAATCCTTACAAGAGGATAGGCAAACCGTAGAACGCTTTCGCACTCAAATCTACTATATAATAGAAGAAAGATACGTTTTTCTTGGAAAAAATCGCCGTATGTTTTTTAAAAAACTCTTGATCATTTTAGAAAATCTCCCGTATGATTTTTAAAAATCGCCGTATGTTTTTTAAAAAACTCCTGACGATTTTAGAAAATCTCTTGATCATTTTTATAAAAACTCTTGACGATTTTTAAAAATCTCTTGATCATTTTTGCAAGAACTCTTGGCGATTTTAGGCACGCCTCGCGTGCAAAGAATATTTGGGGGGTAGCGGAAGACCCGCACACTGCGGGCGTTTAAAAGCGCCTTGCTCCGCCCCATTTTTATATACGGGAAGTGTGCGGGGAACCGAAGCGGAGGGGGGCGCGACACAAGGGCGACTGTGTGCCAATCACGTTTAGGGAAAGCGCGCCCCCCTTCTTGAGAATTTACTACGAAGTCAAATAAGTAAATGGTGCCAGAGGTATCAGACAACCCGAAGGCTTTGCTTGCTTGCAAGCGCACCCTTCGAGTGTTTTAAAGCGTCTTGTCGGAAATGGTGCCAGAGGTGTCAGATGACGCGGAGGCTCCGCTTGCGTGCAAGCGTAGCCGTCAAGTCAGTGGAAGCGGCGCTCCCTTTCATAGAACACCCGTTGTGAAGTATTTAAACACCCTTCGGGTGTGCACGGGCTAGTTTTATTAGGGTGAGAAAGCAGCCGCCTGAGTAAAACGCCGCGTTGAAAGCCACGATGCCAAGCATACCCCACTGCCATTCCGCCCAAACACAGTGAAACACAAGCAGAAGCGGCGTCATAAAGCCTGTTATACCTACGGTTTCCGCAAGTTTCTGCTCAAACGAAACGGTGTTTTCCGCCTTGCTCTTGCCGACAATGTTCTTATAAGCCTGATAAGCAACCCGAGTGAACAGGTTTGCCGACGAAGTAACGCCCGTTATGAGCAAAACCCACCACCAGCCAGTGCGAAGATAAATGTAGACGCCCATAGAAAGGAACATCGCACAATACGCCACAAAGCCCATCATCGCGTCCGCCCACGCGCCCCACGGAGACGCGGTTTTCGTTACCCGCGCCACATTGCCGTCAACACAGTCAAAGACGGAGAATATGTTGAACATCACCGCGCCCCAGAATGGCGCCCAAAAGCCTTCCATACAGAAAAGCACGCCCCCCCCAACACTGAACAACGCGGATAGATACGACGTCGTATTAGCTTTAAGCCGTAGCCTTAACGCGAGATACGTAAACGGCACGGCAAGAGGACGGAGAACGAACTTCGTCCACAACCCATCGGCTTTCTTCTTCTCTTCAGGCAGAGAATCTATAATCTCTTTAAAAGTATACATAGGCACTCCTTAATTCATTCTTTCTATACTTGACAATTATTCATAAATTATCAATACTAGGAACATGTTTGTTGTTCATGTTCTCGAACCCTTTGCATCAGGCGTTATGACCGCCGTTATTAGTATAACACAACAGTTACCTAAAATAAACCATCTCATTATTCACGGCTCAAGAATGTGGGTTGACGAAATTAAAAACGTCAAGGAACAATTCCCGTCTTACGTTACATTTATCGAATGGCCCTTTGCGGGAAGAGAAATTAGTTTAAAGAACGACTCAAAAGCGCTTGTTTCGCTTATCAATATATTGAAAGAATATAAGGATGCAATTATCCATCTTCACTCGTCTAAAGCGGGTTTCTTAGGGCGGATCGCCTGTAGGTATCTTGGCATCAAGCGGGTTATTTATACGCCGCACGGAGCGTCTTTTATCAGAACCGACGTTAGTCAACGCGACCGTTGGTTTTTCCGTCTTTTAGAGAGATTGGGCGCATCCTTCGGCGGCATTGTGGTGGGATGCGGGAGATCAGAGGCGGAACTCTACCATGATTTGGGAGGAAACGGGCTTTTTGTGTCTAACGGCGTTCCCCTTTCCCCTGTTAAAAAGAATGAAAACGCCGACATCATTACCTTCGTGGGCATAGCAAGCGTTCAGAAAACCCCTGCTTTGTTCAATAAAATAGCCTCGCGGGTGGAAGGTAACTTCTTCTGGGTCGGCGATGGACCCCTCCGCACCGCCCTGCAATCCCCAAACATAACTATTACCAATTGGGTAGACAAAGCGGCTGTCGACTCTTACTTGAACCGTACTTTCATTTACCTCTCGACATCTGCATGGGAAGGCTTGCCTTTCGGGGTGCTTGAAGCCATGAATGTAGGGTGCGCCCTTCTCTTGCGAGACGTTCCGGGTAACAGAGACCTTGTAGTGCAAGGCGAAAACGGTTACCTATTCACCGGCGAGGACGAGGCGGTGACTCTTCTCAAACAAATGCTTGCGGATAGAGTAAAGACGTACGACATGGGATACAAAAGCCGCGACATGGTAGAAAAAGACTACTCTGTCGAAAAAATGGGACGTGGGTATCTTGAAATATACGAAAAGCTGTCTGGAAAACAGGAAAAGCAGACGAATAAAGCGGTGTGAAAAGGAGTAGATATGGAAAACAAGGAAATCCGAATTGCAATATCTGGTAAAAGCGGTTGTGGAAATACCACGGTGAGCCGACTAGTGGCTGATAAGTTGGGGATCAAATTCATCAATTTTACGTTCAGGTCTTTGGCTCAAGAGAGGGGCTTGGACTTGCGTGAGGCGCTTGATCTGGCGGAAAAGGACGATGCCTGGGATAAGGAAATCGACAGTCGCCAAGTGTCCCTCGCTTTGGAAGGGAGTTGTGTGCTTGGCTCGCGGCTCGCTATCTGGATGCTTCCTCAAGCGGATTTGAAGGTTTACCTCAAGGCGTCTCCTGAAGCCCGTGCTGGACGTATCGTCAAACGGGAAGGCGGTATTCTCGAAGAAGTCGTCCGTTTCACCGCGGAACGGGACAGCCGCGACCGTGAACGCTACCTCAAGCTCTACAACATAGATAACGATGTGTTTGGTTTCGCAGACCTCGTCATAGATACGGATAAACTGTCTCCTGAAGACATAGCCGAATTGATTATAAGCCGTATCTAGTCGCTCCTCTTACTTTATTCAAACATTTTGATGACCAGAAGGGCGCTCCCTTCTGCTTGTATTAAAAGGTTTTTTGGGATATGCTTTTTTTATGAATCAATCGGTAGGAAAATTGCTTGGTGGGCTTCAAAAAGTCATAAAGGGCAAACAAGAATTCCTTGAACTGCTCATCGCCTGTGTCTTGGCAAAGGGACACGTCCTGATTGAAGACAATCCGGGGTTGGGCAAGACTACGGTAGCAAAGACTTTGGCGCGGCTTATCGCCGACGAAGACGGCGAGCCGCTTATGTTTAAGCGTATACAGTTTACGCCCGACCTTCTGCCTTACGATATTACCGGCGTAGATGTGTTTGATCCTGAAACAAAGACGTTCCGTTTTGCGCCGGGACCCGTTCTGGCGAATATCGTGCTGGCGGATGAGATCAACAGAACCGCCCCGAAGACGCAATCCGCTTTGCTTGAGGTCATGGCTGAACGGCAGGTTACGGTCGGAAACACATCGTATAAATCAAAAGAGCCTTTTTTCGTCATTGCTACGGAAAACCCCATTGAAAGCGAAGGTACTTTTCCCCTGCCCGCCGCGCAACTCGATAGGTTTATACTACAGCTCTCCTTGGGTTATCCAGATCGGAACACAGAGCTGGCGATCTTGGAAGACAATCCCGCGGAAGAAACCCTGTCTAATCTTGAGCCTGTTATAACGCGGGCTGAATTTTTACAAGCGCAGGACGATGCGAGTAAGGTTTTTTGCCATCAAAGCCTAAAGGAGGTGGTAGCAGACCTTGTTCGCTCTACCCGCGCCCATGAAAACATCGCTCTGGGCGCCTCGCCGCGCGCTGGATTGCACCTTCTCGCGGCGTCCAAGGCGTTGGCTTTTGTTCGAGGACGAGACTTTGTGATTGACGAAGACATAGCGATCCTCTGCGGTCCCGCGCTTTGCCACCGCCTCAAAACAAGTCGTTCAGTCAAACCCGCGGATATTCTTCCCACAATACGGGTAATCTGTGCGGAAATTCTCAAAAAGAAGATCGTATAAAAAGAAATGTTCCCAAAGCCATCGTTTCTAGGCGTTTTTACCTTTTTTATCGCTATTCTCTGCTTTATTATTGGGCATTTCCGCCACGAAATAGGACTTGTTTTCATTGCCTGCGTGTTTTTGGTAGTTCTCGTTTATTGTTTCATCGCAATTCTAATCATTGGAATCGTTTTTAGGAACGAAATGAAAACCTCTTTTCACGTCGTTTTATCGGAAAAGGTAAACACCGGCGGGCAAGTTAGGGTATCTGTCGCCCATTGTCCGCATTTTTTGAAATTCTTGAAAATACCCGGTATCCTTGTCCGTTGTGAAACGAAGCTTTTAACGGCTGACAAGAGGCTGATTCGTTTCATTTTTGATCCTTTGCGTCCTGAGGGTTTTATTGCGAAAGAGCGTGGCGCATATTACAGAGACAGCGAGGCGTTCATCTTTTCAGACGCGATGGGTTTCTTCTTGCTGAAGAACGCCCTATCTATCCTTCCTGTTCCACCACTCCTTGTCTTGCCGAATCCCGCGAAGGAAAGCGGCAGTCCGCCGGTGCAAGGCGGAGATATGCGGAGCATTGGCGCTTGTGTTTTAAAGGGTGAAAACCTCGTGGATCACAGACCTTACGTGCCCGGAGACGACCCGCGGCGAATCAATTGGAAGCTTTTCAGTCATGCCAGAGAACTTTTTGTCCGTGAAGAAGAAAGGACGCCGCCTTTTCACTCAAGCGTTCTCCTCTTCCTTGACACGCGAACAGATGAACCTTACACGGATTCCGCGCGGCAAGCGGTTGACGAGCTTTGTGAAAAAGCCTTTTCCCTCGCCTGTGAATGGACGGCGCAAGGTATAGATGTTCATATCGGATTTACGGGAGAAAAGGGTCTGCAAGAGGACGCGGATTTTGCGGAAACGTTGGCGTTTCCCGCGTCCTGTACTGCTTCGGAGTCTTTTCCTGCTTTTGACGACAAGCGTGGTATAGTTATTCTGACTGTTTCGGCTGTGGACAATGCTTTGACCCGTCGGTAAAACCTAGCCTTTTTTCCTTCGTTTGTGAATTCAGCGTATTTCTTTCCCAGAAAACCCCGTTTGAATACCCTTGAATGGTAGTATTATCCTCTGCCAACAACAGCCGCTTTTCAGCCCAACAGCAGTATTCTTCATTGATTTCGATACCCACATACCTGCGGTCTAGTTTTTTTGCCACAACCGATGTTGTCCCGGAGCCGAGAAACGGGTCTAGTACCATTCCGTTTTGGGGACAACTTGCCAATATTAGTTTGGCGATTAACTTTTCTGGCTTTTGGGTAGGATGGTCTGTATTTTCTGGCATGGACCAATACGGTATAGAAATATCGTCCCAAAAATTGCTTGGATATGTCAGCCGAAAGTTACCGCCAGCCGTTTCTTCCCAGTCTTTTGGTTTTCCATTTTCTCTATACGGCGCGATTACCTTGCGTTTTTGTTTTACCGCGTCTACGTTGAAGTAATATTCTTCGCCCTTTGTCCCGAACCAAATATCTTCCGCCGCGTTTTTCCAGTTTGTTTTTGCGCCCCTGCCTTTTTCTCTCTGCCATATTATTCTGTTCCGAACTAGGGTAAAATCCCGCATGATTTGGTAGAGGCA
>JAISEA010000066.1 GCA_031264475.1 Treponema sp.
CGTGACACGCTGGCGCAAGGAACTGCGGTACAAGACGGTTGCGTGCGCATGGCGCCGCGCGTGGGCGGCAACTGGATCGGCGCGTCTCATGCGTTTGACCCCGCGGTTCACAAGATAGGACTCGACGTGAGTCCGAGCGCGGAGATGCGGGCGGTGCTGGAAACCGTAGGCATCGATGTGTTGGGCGAGAAGGATTCGGGCGCGTATATCGGACTCGTAACCGACGTAAGCACCGGCAAGACGGACGGCACGATAACGCCAGACGAAGACGTGATAGTAACGGGCGACAAGATAAAAGTAACGCCCGAAGACGAGACGGGACTAGGCGTGTTTTTCGTTGACGAGAGCGGCGCGGAGACGCAGGTAACGCACAAGTTCACGGAGAACAACCCCAAGCGGCTGATCTTCCGCGTGCCCGCGTTGGCGGACGGCGTGTGGAGGCTCAAGGTGGTAACGCGCTTCTCCAGATCAAGCACGCAGTTGCTACAGGAACCGCGCACGATAACGTACGAATTCCCCTTGACCGTCCACCCTTCGGGTGTTCAGGCACAGCCTGTTTAAATACTTCACAATGGTTATTGTCCGAAAAGGTGTGCCGCTGACCCCGACATGACGGTTGCGCTTGTAAACAAGCGGAACCTAGTCGTTGTCAGGAAGGAGGCGCCGCTATCCCCGTCATGCAAAGCAAAATCAGATAAGTATGAAAAGGGCGACTCGCAAGAGCCGCCTTTTTTACGTCCGCGACTCACGTAGACGCACTCCCTAGAACGAGGGATAGGCACTCCCTAGAGCAGGGGAGTGATACTCCCTAGAGCGGAGGATAGGCACTCCCTAGAGCGGGGGACAGGCACTCCTTCGGGCGGGGGAGTGATACTCCCTAAAGCGATGGCTGACACCAAAGCTAGTGAGTGATGGCTGACACCCGAAGGGTAAACACGCCTCGCGTGCGAAGCGTGCGGGTTGGGGGGTGGCGGAAGACCGCCCCTTTTAAACCCGCTGTGCGGGGGCGGGCTGGAGACAGGGGGGCGCACCACAAGGGCGACTGTGTGCCAACCTCCGTTTAGGGAAAACCGCGCCCCCCTCATGCTAGTTAGCAGGTAGCAGGTAATAGGTAGTAATTAGTAAAGAGCAGAGAGCAAATAACAAAGAGCAGTTAGCGGGTGTCAGCGCACCCTTCTAATAACGAGTAGGTTCCGCTTGCAAGGCAAGCGGAACCGTCAAGACGGGGTCAGCGGCGCTCCCTTTCGGATAACGCCCCTTGTGAAGTCGTTAAACATCCGAAGGGTGCGAAGGGTGTTTTACGAAGAATAGTTCTCTTATTTCGCGTCCTTCCGCGCGGGCGCGTTCTTCAAACTTAGTCTTAGGTCGCCAGATTTGAGGCGGGGCGAAGCGATCATAGACATTTTCAAGCTCGGTTACCGTTGCTAGTTCGGCAAGCGCCGCAGTCGCGTATTCAACCCAGTCTGTTACCATATAGAAGTATCCGCCGACTCGCAGTCTTGACGCAAGCGTATCAGTGAACGGCTTCTGGATTATCCGCCGCTTGTGATGCCGTTTTTTGGGCCACGGGTCTGGAAAAAACAAGTGAATTCCAGACAGACTCTCCGCCTTTACCGCGTCAAACACCTCCACCGCGTCACGGACGATGATACGGATATTCTTCAAACCACGCCGCTCTATCTCCATCAACAGCCTCCCCACGCCGGGAGTATGAACTTCTATGCCCACATAGTTTATGCCCAGATTATTTTCCGCGATGATAGCCGTCGCTTCCCCCATACCAAAGCCGATTTCCACCACAACCGGATTGGCGTTGCCGAATATCTTCTCGAAGTCAGCCTCGTCCTGTCCAGACAAAGACACTCCGTAGACCGGTAGCAGAGAAGCCACCGCTTTCCGTTGCCCGTCTGTCATCCGTCCCGCCCTAAGGACAAAAGTTCTTTCCATATTGCTACTGATTTCTCCTGAAGACGCGGTAATTTATGTTGGGAAAAATACGATGATCGTATTCCAAATGAGTGAGCCATTCGGTACTGATGTGCCCGCTTCCGAGCGATTCATAGATAGTGGTAAAATTCTGTAGACAACCCGTGATTTGCTTGCCCGCATATTCCGCGTATTTTTTATCATAGAGCATTCGGGGCCAGCTTGAGTCTTGAGCGATGAGAATTTCCCGCGCGGCTTGGTTCAAAGAGCGCTCTTTTATGCCCGACTCGTTGGGGAATCGTTCCGCGAGTTCCGTCATACGCTGGATAGCCTGAACCATGTGCCTATACATCCAATCATTTGAGGAATCAAGCCACATTTCCGCGTATCCGTTAAGCCCAGACGAGGAGAACGAAGGCATAATGGTTTCAAATCTGTCTACCGCTTGATCGAATAAGTAGGTTCCCGGAGCCAAGAGCCTGACGCTTCTGTCTTCCGAGGCGTTTATCTCACGAAATAACGACTCGATAAACCCATAACCCTCGCGCCATGAACGCCCCAAGTCATCCGCGTCGCATATACAGAGACTTATCGGCGTTTCAAGCATAAATCTATTCACCGCGCGGAGACGTTCAGACTGTACATTCAGAAAAGCCCGCGCCTGAGTAGAGGCTTCCCTTACCGCGAGATTCGGATCGTAGAGGCTCTTATCACGCGCATAGTACTTACAACCACTTGACGTCCGTTTGTTCCCAAAAAACGGCTTGACCCTCTCTTTTGGAAGCTCGTATACGACATCGCGACTATTGTCGCGGTAACAGTCCGCGTCAGAATATGCGGAAATTGGAGCGTTAATATCCCGCGCCATTGCGAGAACGCTCGACCTTGTCTTGATAGGGTAAAACACGCCTTTTGAGGCGGCAGGCTCACCAAGCGTAAAGGCATGAGCATCCATTATGGTGTAGCCGAAGTTATACGTACGCAGAAAGCGGTCAATATCCGGTTCCCATGCCATTTCTGGCAGGAGAAAGCCGAGTGGATATTTGCCGAAAAAACGGCGGAACGTGCCTATCGCGGTTTCGATTTGCGCCTGCACCGCTTCCGGGTAGTAAACGTAGAACGGCAGAAACGCATGGGTGGCGGCTGTCATCAGAAGCTCCACGCTCCCTTTCTTTTGATAATACTCAAGTGGTTTCAGAAGATTTCGCTCGTATCTACCGGTCCATAGTAGCTGTTTATCCACAGCCTCTTCGTAATATATTTGGGCAAGGGCATTTTCCGGGGTGTTATCGGTGCGGTTCAACTCTTGCTTGAGGAAGTTTATGCGCTTATTAAGCCATCCATCGAATCTTTTCAATATATCTCTGTCAGACAGAAGAAAGCAAAGCACCGGCGAAAAAGAAACGCCTAGCTGAAAGGGAATACGGTCCGCTTCCAAGCGATCAAAAACTTCAAACAACGGAAGGAAGGAGTCAAAGATGCTCTCGAACAGCCGTTCTTCATTATAAGGCTTCCAAGGGATATGGGCTTTTATCACCAGAGAAAAAACAGGCTTATTCACACCACTTTCTCCATGTCGCGGACTATGGGGAAGTCTTCCACCCCAGACAAGCGCAACAAAGGATTCTTCTCCGCGTAAAGCCGCGCTTTTTGCGGCTCAAACAGTTTCGGCATGGTAAATTCACGCGATACCGCGAGAATAGCTTCCTTATCTCCAAATAAGGCGCAAAGAGTCAGGCTGAAAACACCGCCTGGAACTGGTATAGACACGTACCACGCCGTATCATCTGGCTCTATGTTCACGGTCCACGCTCCCTTAGGGTCGTTTAAAGGCAGAACTTTAAGAAAATATCCGTCAAAATCAGGCGAACTTTCAATGTATTCCTTGTCCTGTCGCTTAATCTCCCAAAACGCAAAAACCCACATCGGGTCCCGTACCAGCACGTTGATGAACGTAATATTGTAACATTCTGGCAATGGAACAGCCCCAGAAAGTGGAATATCTAAGAGAGGTTGAACATCATAGTCTAGTTCAATGTCCAACAATACTTCTATGATAAAATTCCAGGCAAGGTTAGGCGGTATATCAATATCAAAGTGATCAGCGATATTTATCAGCTCTTGAGTTGTTAAGCCTTCAAGGTAGGCTCTCTTTAGAATAGCATCAAGCATATCTCAATCTATAATGAAAGAAATCCGCTAAAGTGTCAAGAGGTTAAAACTATGCAGGATTATTGCTTATTTACGCTTAATTTTCCTTTTACGAGTTTTATCCATTATTTTAAGCGTATTATCCATTTACCGCCCTCTAAAACTGATTAAAAATATTCATTATGAGACAAAGAGAATTTATTTGCTTTTTGCAGATACTCATTATAGCGGGTGCTTTGCACCCACAGGAAGTGCAAATCGGCGGTGGCGTTCTCAAGCTTGAAGGCAAGGTTGCAAGCGGTGTGTTTTGGGATGCTGATGATGTTCCGATGAAAGACGAAAGCGGGCAACCGATTAACCAGAATGGGAGTTTCACAGGCTCAGATGGCAAAGTTGACATCATCGGCCCAGACGGCAAGGTATATATGTGGAACGAAACTGACACGCAGACAAGCCTGCGGGCCGATTTAACCGCGACTTATACCAGCGGACCCGCGGGTTTGCGTATAAGACTCCGCGCCGACGACGCGCTTGCGGACAAAAACCGCGCGGTTATTGCCCGATACGCCTATGGATGGGTCAATGTCTTTAACGATGCCCTGAAATTCACCGGTGGGTTCATTGATTTGTCGAATAATGTTTGGGGAACTCTGGGAGACGGGGACTGGGATATAGGTGGTAATGGCGTCCGCATTGAGTTCAAGCCCTTTGCTCTCTTTGACGATCTTGATCTGGGCGAACTGAACATCGGCGCTTTTCTTATGATACCGTCCGCTCCAAATCCAAACAAGATACACGATGCGGACTCTATCTCTGTGGAATTGTATGGAGCCGGAAACGTCACCCCTGAAAACGTATTGAAGGAAACGTCCTTAGGCTTTAGGTGGACTCACCCGTGGTTTTACATCGGGGCGCAGGTTAAATTGGACAGTCTGGTTGATGGAAGAGAGATACTGGATGCAACAAAGAAGAAGATGTGGAGTAGCGCTGACGATGAACTGCGCTTCATGTTCGGCGCGGGCGCTACGGTCCTGCCGGAACTTGTGTTGACTGCGGAAGGTAACTTTGAGGGTCTGGGTAATTGGTCCGCGCGTGGAACCGGCGATATGCGGCAAACTCTTCAGTATTCTCTTTCACGGCTTTCTGTTCCCTACCTAAACAAGGTCTTTTTGGGACTAAAGGCGCAGGAGTTGTTGTGGGGCTACGATTTGCTTGAGTTGTGCGGTTGGGATTTTGAATTAAAACCCTGGATGCAATTAAAGCCTTTCATCGGGTACAAGGCAAGTGACGCGTTCAGCGCGGCTTTAGAATTCGGCTTTGGAGGCGGGTACCTTTCAGGTACGCATCCTGTAGATGGACAGCAGTTCGTCAATGAAACTTCTAATTTTTACGTTAAGCCGAATGTGAGTTGCGTCCTTGCCAATGGGTTTTCACTCAAGGCATGGTATAGATTCGCCGCCGTAGAGTACGGCGATTTAGCGAACGGAACCGCCTACGCGGATAGGAAACGGTCGAATCTGCCCAGAAAAGCGGACAATCTTACGCTGGTTGATTCTATCGTTCGACACCAAATAGCGGTGGAATTTGAGTGGGTTTTCTAGCTCTTTAGCTATGAACCATAAAGTATTTCGCGCAATTTCTTTGCGTGAGATAAATTTTTATTTTTGAGGAGGAACGTTATGAAAAGAACGTTACTAGGGGCCGGAATAGCAATAATCTTGCTTTTTTCGGCGTGCGACAACGGCAACGGCGGTAATAACGAAGGCGAAAAGGAAACAGGGAGCATTGTTGATTATGTTTTGCCCTATTCACCTTACAATTACGAAGTGCTGAAGTCTCAATTTACAGCGGGACCGATAACGGTTGACGGACAGCTTGACGAGGCGGCATGGGCGGCGGCGACAAGCTCTACCATTGACAACTTCAAGCACCCGACGAATCCTGCTGATCTCATTGGCGCCGGCGCACCCACAGGGACTATCAAATCTGTGTGGGATGGGTACACGCTGTATATCGCTGTTGATGTCAACGATACCACGCCGGCGAATTGGGATAGTCTCGAAGCCGACTCGGTACCTACAAGCGATCCGTTAGGTAGTGAGGCTGTGATTGTCAAATCAAACGGGGCATACGGTTCAAAGGGTCCCGGAGCGCCTGGACCTTGGGGGTGGACAGCAACAGCTCCATGGAACGGCGTATTTGATAATGTCGAGTTTGATATTGACTTCTGGAACGACAAAATCGACAAATGGGCTGACGATGACGGCATCTTTGCCATAAGTCGGAGTGGAAAGCTGGTTTATGACGTAAACGTCGGTGGATCAATGGGCGAAGGTACACAGGCTTCTGTTCATGCAAGCCCGGATGCCCGTGAATATACAGATCGTGTCAAGGCTTACAAAGCGATGGAAAAAGACGGCGGTGGCTATATCATTGAGCTTGCCCTTGAGATTTACGGCGCGAAACCCGGCAATGGTACCGCCTTCGGCATTGATGTAATGATAAGTGATTCAACTTCCGACAATATCGTGCGGACATCCCGTACCTATTGGAGTCATAGTAACAACAATTATCGGTTCAGCAGTGTGGATGGCAATTTAGACTGGGGAACCATTGTTCTTACAGGGCATCCCAATGACTCTATCCAAAGCGACTTCGCAAAGAGTAGTTGGATGTTGACCAACGCTATCCGTTGGGTTGACAAGAATCTGCCCGGTACAACAGGTTACACCGATTCCGCTACTTCAGTAGCGAACAACTGGACTTCTGCAACATGGACAGCGCTTAATACGGCTATGCAGGCGGGAAGGGCGATAGACAGGGAAACCGCCGTTCAGGAAACTATAAAAGGTGCGGCGCAGAATATTGAAGCGGCGATAGCTGGACTCGTGCAAGCGGACGACCCCATAGGAGCGACCGCCATGACCTATCCTGTAACCAACAGCCTACCTGACCCGCTGGTGTTCAAGACGAATCTAACCGGCAAGAATCCAAGCGATGTTGTCGCCAATGCTGATGACTGGGCGAGACGCGCCGATGAAATACGGCAGTTGGCTTCTATTTACGAATACGGCCCCAAGCCGGGCGCGCCTGCGAGTGTCCAAGTTACAAAGATAACAGGCATTTCAGGATTCCCCGCTCACTGGGAACCGGCTCCATGGTATTATCCATTCAATCCTCCAATGAAGGTCGCAATGACGGGTAGTAGCTACACTATAGACTCCGTTATTACGTATGCGGGAACGGAAGATTCTGTCCCCGCAGGGAAAACCGCTGTAGCTGGTAGCGCAAATATTACATTCAATCTTTATACGCCGTCATTGGAAGCAAACAAAACTGCACCGGTTCTGCTGAACTATGATGGTAACCAAACTGAGTTCACCCAGAGCGGCGTTGCGATCATGAGTATACCAGCCGCCGTTACGGCCGATGATCGTGTTAATCCATGGGGCGATGTTCGCACCGGAACATTCCGTCAATTCTTCCCTTATGAAGCGCGAGGACAGCGTTACGAGATGAGTAACGAAATGGGCGCGGCATGGGGTGCATGGCGGGCTATTGATGCCCTTAAAGCTGGAAAGAATGTGCCTATTACGGAAAAATCCATTAGCATCTCTACACCTACAACAACAGGCAACAACTATACTATTAAGGATAGGATGTCCGCTGAACAGGTAACGGTGGTAATTGATTGGTTTGGTATGCAAATCCCAATGGCATTGGATGTATGGTGGCAAGTCGGGCAGTTGGAAGGCGCAGATACGGTCGAAGTACAAAGCGGCAATGGAAAGCCCACGATGTTATATCTACAACCCGGTTCCCCGGCGCCCGAGACAACCAAGGATTTGATATTCAGGAAAGTTGAACATCTTAACGATATAGGGGAATGGAAAGATGTTACCGAGGAACGTTTCGGCGAAACGTATATTAACACTCCGGATTACACGGGAAACAACTGGAGTGGAGATGTTCCCAAACCGCTTACCGCTACGCAGACCATAGGGGCAGAAACCAATACAGGTAAGACACTTGCCGATCTTATCGCATATGATACTGACAGCAATCCATCGCAACTCGCGGTTACCGGTTATTCTATTAACGGTAAGTACGCTTTTACCGCTGGTCTTTTTGACGAACGCATCAAAGTAGTCATCCCCGGCGCGGCTGGCGCTTCTGGACCACAGACATGGCGCTACAATCCTGAGGCAACGGTCTACAGTGCAGGCAATGGCAACAGCGCGGGCGGCGAGCTTATCGGCGACCATGTTATGAAGAATCCGGGGCGATCTACCGAAGTATTCCGCCGCTTCTTGACGAACTTCAATTACTACGAGAGACTGCGCGGCATAGACGCAAACGGCGACTTCTCACATGGTTACGCGCAACGCCTGCCTTATGACGGACACGAACTAGTCGCCAGTATGTACCCCCGCGCCGTTATTGAGCGTGCAGTGATGAACGACTTCAACGACGGTTCAGAACAGGACGCTATAGCCTTCCAAGGAGCGCGCCTTGTATACCGTAAACTCGTTGATTCAGGTGTTGCGGCAAGTACGCCCGGCGGCGTAACGGTAACCAAAGACGGCATTAACGATTTGATTGTGTTCAACTACCACAAATGGTTTTCCGATGGCGATCCGCACGGCGGCGTTGCAAATGAGCAGAGGGTCAACGAATCCCTCTACATGAATTGGTATTTCAACGGCGGTACAACACCTACATATTTAAGCAACGAACAGTTGTTTGCATGGAACACAGACCCGTTTTTTGAAGACGTGTTGGTAGCGGGCGGTTCTAATGCCTATGAACGGCATTACGGCGGGTTCCCTGTTATGATGCCGTGGTCTTGGGCTAGTTCATATTATCCAGCGAAATCGAAATAGGAGGAAAGAAATGAAGAAAATACTAATTGCGGCGAGCGCCGTATTCGTTATAGCCTTGTTCGTGGCTTGCGCTGAAGCAGGGATAGAGATCCCCTCGGCAGACGAGGCAAATCCCTTAGCGAGAGCCATCAATTTGCCAGATTCATCATGGTCAGACACGCTGAGTCCAGAAACAGCCCTTGAATTTTCCGTTACTCAAGTTACTCTGGGTGGTGGAAAAACCGGGGCTACAAATTGGTACTGGGGTGCCTTGGATGGACAGTCATTCACATTTGATATGGTAAACGATACCGACGTTATGGAAGGCATCATCAACAGAACAGAAAACAACTGGGGATATGACACGCCCCTGCCGGATGCAATGGTCGTGGTATGGACGGACGTCACTAAACAGATTGGTTTCCAGCTCTACTATTATGAAAAGACTGAAGGTAGATACAACTACGACCGACTAGTCTGTTGGGGTGTAGGACAGCCTCACGAGTTTAAACGGAACTAATTGAAAGATAAGGGGAGTTAGGAGCGATAAAAGCGAGATAATATTGCACCTACTCCCCTTTTTGCCGATAAATAAATATGAGTATAGATAATATAAAAATAGCTTACATAGGCGGCGGTTCGCGCAACTGGGCGTGGGTCCTGATGCAAGACCTCTGCTTTGAAAAGGATGTCGGAGGTCTTATAGCGCTGTACGACATAAATATGGAAGACGCAAAGACCAATGAGATCATCGGTAACCGTCTTATGGCGGCGCATAACCCGCGATGGCGTTTTCAGGCGGTTCCGTCCTTGATGGATGCGCTTAAGGATAGCGCGTTTGTGTTCGTGTCTATTCTGCCCGGTGATTTTAAAGAGATGTCCGTTGACGTCCATGCGCCCGAAGATTATGGTATTTGGCAATCCGTAGGCGACACCGCGGGACCGGGTGGACTTATGCGCGCCTTACGGACTATCCCCCAGTTTCGTACAGTAGCCCGTGCTGTGCGGGAATATGCGCCTAACGCTTGGGTTGTCAATTACACTAATCCCATGAGTATCTGTACCCGTACCCTCTACAAAGAATTTCCGCAGATCAAGGCTTTTGGGTGCTGTCATGAAGTATTCAATACTCAAAAACTACTCGCCGCGGTTCTGGAAGACGCGGGACTTGCCGAAAAAGGCTCTATTCAACGTGAAGAAATCAAGACCAGAGTCTTGGGCATAAACCACTTCACATGGTTTGACCAAGCTTCGTGGAAAGATACGGATATTTTCCCCTACTATCAAAAGTTTACGGAAAAATACGCGGAAACAGGCTTTCGAAGCGCCGGAGCCGCGACAACCTTCGCGGGCGGCGGCGCAGATGCGTCTGACGATGACGAAGTGGAACGCTGTAAATATTTTACATCCGCAGAACGAGTGAAACTCGACCTGTTTCGGCGTTACAGGCTTATAGCCGCGGCTGGAGATAGGCATCTCGCAGAGTTCTGTCCTCATTCGTGGTATCTGGCAAACCCCGATCAGATCGAGTATTGGGGTTTTGCGTTGACGCCTGTTTCGTGGCGTGTCCGCAACCGTGAGAAGCTGAAACAGCGGGCATCCGCATATCGGAGCGGCGTGAAAACTATGACGCCCATCTCATCTGGCGAGGAGGGTTTGAATATAATGAAAGCGCTTTTGGGACTGGGGGATATTGTTACTAACGTCAACCTACCTAACGATGGTCAGATGCCTAATCTGCCTGCGGGTGCGGTCGTTGAAACAAACGCCTTCTTTTCGAGGGGCAACATTCAACCGCTTTTGACAAAAGGCTTGCCTACAGACATCAACGCTCTGGTTTTACCTCATGTATGGGCGCAGGAAGGTATAATCGAGGCGGTTTTCGAGTGTGATACAGAAAAAGCCTTTCGCGTCTTTTCCCACGATCCTTCGATTCAAAGCCTGTCGCTCAAAGACGCCCGCGCCTTGTTTGATGAAATGTGCGGGAAAACTCTGCGCGAGGGAATAGGCGGGCTTTAGCTCTAGGAAAACATGATAGACCGATACAAGCTGATAAGCCGCCATAACCCACATTATATAAAAGAAGAAAAGCAAGCGCCACTGTCTGTAGGCAACGGTGGGTTTTGTTTTACTTCGGACTTTACCGGTTTGCAGACTTTTTTTGGTTCTTTTAACAATGACGCTACAGGCGCGTTTCCTCTCTGCACGATGGCTGAATGGGGCTGGCATCGTTATGCGGATG
Organism: Treponema sp.; assembly: GCA_031264475.1. The sequence continues at coordinate 11,182 of JAISEA010000066.1, forward strand.
CACCGCCGATAACGGCGTGTCCGCGGCTTACTCCTTTTGACACAGACGGCAGAACGGTCGGGTATGCGGTTGACGATACGGGTCAGCAAGAGCTTTTCTATGGGTTGCGTCGTAACGCGCATAAATTCCACCTGGGGCTTTTGTCTTTTACTTTAAAGGACAGCCCATTGATCAGGGAACAATGTGAGCCGATTCAACAGACTTTGAACCTGTGGACAGGAACGCTTATTTCCGAATTTATCGTGAATGGAGAACCTGTCCGTACGGAAACTTTTGTACATCCGTATGAGGACAGCGTCTACATAAAGGCGACATCCCCGCTCATTAAAAAGCGTATACTCGGTATCAGTCTTGAATTCCCTTATGCCAGCCATCGGAAGAGCGGCGCTGACTTCGCAGGCTCACATCTTCATACAACGTCTGTTGTAGAAAATGAACGCTCCCACATCTCCCTACGCCGCATCATGGACGAAACTAAATACTATGTTACCGCGGGACTAGGCGTGGGCGTTTCTGCGCGGGAAGCGGGAACGCACCGGATCTTGTTTGAATATGGAAATAGCGACGGGGAGATTCTGTCGCTTGTCGTCCATTTTGGTGTAGAGAATCGCCCGCCTTCCTTGTTCGCAGATGCGGAGACGGCGCGGGACGCCTTTTGGCAAAAGTATTGGACAGGCGGTGGCGCCATAGCCTTTTCCGATGTGGACGATCCGCGAGCGGCTGAACTTGAGCGGCGGCTCGTACTTTCTCAATACGTTACCGCGATTCAATGCCGAGGCGAATTGCCGCCTGCGGAAACAGGACTTTCCTGCAATAGCTGGTACGGGAAGTTTCACCTTGAGATGCTTTTCTGGCATACTGCGCACTTTGCGTTGTGGGGTCGGATCGAAGAAGTGAAGAATATGCTGGCGTATTGCAGGAAAATCCTGCCGGTCGCCAAGCGTATAGCCGCGTCTCAAGGCTACGCTGGCGCGCGCTTGCCCAAGATGTGCGACCCATCGGGTGAGAATACCCCGTCTTCGATTGCCGTTCTCCTGTTATGGCAACAGCCTCACCCCATCATGCTCATCGAGTTGTGCTATAGAGCAGACCCTTCACTAGACTTCCTGCGTGAATACCGTGAACTTATCGTTGAAACCGCGGAATTCATGCGCGATTTTCTACGTTATGACAAGAAACGAGGCGTCTACATTCTTGGTCCGCCTTACATACCCGCGCAGGAACGCCACGACCCGCGTACTGTGCTGAATGCGCCCTATGAACTAGAGTATTTTCGGTGGGCGCTTATGAAGGCTGACGAGTGGCTTGAACGGCTGGGTGAAAAGCCGCGTTTCGGAGATTATGTTGAGAAAATGGTAAGCCCGGCATACAAAGGCGGCGTGTATTTGGCGCACGAGAATTGCCCGAATACTTTCTCTCAATTGCCCTTTTATACCGATCATCCGTCTATGCTTGCCATGTTTGGCGTGCTGAACAGTGGAAGGGTAGACAAGGCGCTTATGTCGGAGACTTTGGACAAGATTTTGGATGTATGGAATATGGAAAGTCTTTACGGCTGGGATTTTCCGATGATGGCGATGACCGCGTGCCGTCTGGGGCGTTATGAGGATGCGGTAAATCTATTGCTGATGGACAGTCCCAAGAATACTTATCTGCCCAACGGTCATAATAGACAGGAGGGGGATGCGGCTCTGCCCCTCTATCTACCCGGCAACGGAGGCTTGCTCCTTGCCACGGCTATGCTTGCCGCGGGTTTCGATGGGAATGAAGGTTGTCATTTCCCGAAGAGTTTTAATGCGGAGGTTGAGAATATCCATGCGTACATCTGATATACAGATTCGTGATCCATTTGTGGTTTTAGAAGACGGCGTCTACTATCTGTTTGGCACTACAG
>JAISEA010000098.1 GCA_031264475.1 Treponema sp.
AGGGCGCGAGGGCTAGGCGCAGATGTCAGGCACAGGGCAGAGTCAGGGCGTGAGGGCTAGGCGCGGGTATCAGACACGGGGCGATGTCAGGGCGCGAGGGCTAGGCGCGGGGGTCAGGCACAGGGCAGCGTCAGGGCGCGAGGGCTAGGCGCGGAGGTCAGGCACAGGGCGGAGGCAGGGCGCGAGGGCTAGGCGCTGGTATCAGGCACAGAGCGGTGTCAGGGCGCGAGGGCTAGGCGCGAGGGTCAGGCATCGGGGCAGTGTCAGGGCATGAGAGCTAGGCGCGGGTGTCAGGCACAGGGCGGGGTCAGGGCGCGAGGGCTAGGCGCGGTGTCGAGCGGGTGGTGTCAGACGTGTAGTGTCAGTGGCGTGGTGTCAGGGTGGGTGTCAGGGTGTGGTGTCAGGGCGGGTATCAGGGCGGTGGCGGCGTTGCAGGCGGTGTCAGACACCGCCTTACTCACGCATAGGTGAGAGACACTCTCACGCATAGGTGAGAACGCCTCTCACGCGTAGGTGAGAAGCTCTCTCACGCAAGTTAAACTTTAACCAAGGGACAATAGGCGGCTTCCAATTTGAAAGACGATGATACAGACCGTCCAGCCTGTCAAGATCAAGAAAGCTATCTCGAAGGCGACCCATTTGCCGCCGATTTCCGCCCACATTGTGCCGAGCGCGGCGATACAGGGTGGAATAATCAACGTGAAAAGCATAAGCACAAACGCCACAAGAGGCGTCATATTCGGGTCGTTCGCAAGGGATTCGCGCAAGCCTTCGCTCTCTTCGTCTTCTTCCGCGCCTACGCGATAAAGGATACCGAGCGTTGACACGACGACTTCCTTCGCCGCGAAACCTGTAATGCTTGAGATGGCAAGTTTCCAGTCAAAGCCCATGGGACGGAAAATCGGTTCGATAAAATGTCCTGCCCTACCAGCAAAACTCCTTTCCAGCCCGATTTGCATCTCCGCAGTTTCAATGTATTGCTCAAGCGCTTCCTCGTCGTCTTCTATATCCGGGTTCTCCGCGTAGAAAACGGCGGCAAAGTCGGCGCGTTCCGCATCACTTGCCTCGTAGCGGGGGAAAGTCGTGATTATCCAAACAACAATGGATACGGCAAGGATAATAGTTCCTGCTTTCTTTATGTAAAACCAAGTCTTTTCCCATACGTGCCAAAGCACGCCGCTCAGAGTCGGGGCGCGATAAGGCGGTAATTCCATAACAAAGGGAGTCGGGTCGCCTTTCAGTACCGTACGTCTCAAGATAAAAGCGGAAAGTAATGATAATAAAACGCCGATGGTATATATCAGAATAACCATATTCGCTTGATTTTCTGGGAAAAGCGCCGCCGCAAGCAGGATATGGACGGGTAATTTCGCGCCGCAACTCATAAACGGCGTGATAAGCACGGTCAGAATACGGTCGCGTGGGTTTTTCAGGGTACGCGCGCCCATCATCGCAGGCACAGAACAACCAAAGCCCAGCATCATCGGGAAAATAGATTGCCCATGAAGCCCAATCGAGTGTAAAAACTTATCTGTGGCAAACGCCGCTCGTGCCATATAACCAACGTCTTCCAAAATAGATAGGAAAAAGAACAGTATGACGATGTTTGGCACAAACGACAGCACTCCGCCCACGCCTCCAATAATACCATCAACGAGTAGAGAACGGAATAAATTGTCCGGTAGAACACTAGTCAGGCTTTCAGACAAAAAGCCGAAGAGCGACTCAAGCCAAGCCATTGGATATTCTCCAAGGGCAAAGGTTGCTTGAAAAATACCCCACAAAACAAGGATGAATACCGGTAGAGCAAGGAAGCCGTTCATGATTACGCGGTCAATACGTTCAGTAAGAGAAAAGTCGGCTTGCTTAACGATTTTAACGGATTCCCGGGTCGCGCCACGGATATATCCGTAACGTTGTTCAGATACGACGATTTCCGCATCCCGTCCAAAGTGTTTGCCGATCCATGCCGCCGCGTCATGGGCGGTTATGGTGATTTTCGCCGCGTCTTTGTGTTCTTCCAAACGTTTGAAAGCCGCCGCATCCTTTTCCAAAAGTTTTACGGCGAGCCAACGCGGTGGATACTTTTTGGCAAATGCCGCGTCTCTGCCGATGAGTTTTTGCAAGGTATCAAGCTTATCCTCGATTTCGTTGCCGTAATGTACCATGTGGGCGTTGTTTGTTGTTTTTCCGTCAATGATTTCGTCGACGCGGTCGAGCAGATTTCCCGCGCCGATGCCTTTATGTCCCACCGTCTTAACCATGGGAATACCCAGGGACGCGGACAAGCTCTGTTCGTCGATGCGAATACCTTTTGCTTCGGCTTCGTCGGTCATGTTAAGCGCCCCGACGACTGGTATACCGAGTTCTTGGAATTGTAGGCATAGGTAAAGGTTGCGTTCAAGATTGGTAGAATCCATCACATCCACGATGACGTCTGGTTTCTCGTTAATGATGAAGTCTCGCGCTACGACCTCGTCGACCGAATAGGCGGTGAGGCTGTAGATACCGGGCAGGTCGATGAAGTGATAACGACGGTTGTCGCGTTGGACGATGCCTTCCAATTTTTCAACGGTAACGCCCGGATAGTTGCCGACTTTGCGGTGTGCGCCGGTGAGGGCGTTGAAAAGGGTGGTTTTGCCGGAGTTTGGGTTACCGGCGAGGGCGATTCTAATATCATTAGTCACAGCAGTCACAATGTCCTCCTTTTTTGACGGCGCCGAATTTCTTTATGCGTCCGCCACCGAGAGGATGCGTTGCATCATGTGCCGCGCTCCAATCTCCAACCGGATCGACTTCGATACCGGCGGCTTCAAATCGCCTTATTAAGATGTCATAACCACGAATCCGTATCTGTAGGGGTCCGTGGAAGAACCCGACCCTCACGACAGCACCCTCAGCGCCGGCTGTGAAGCCCATGTCAGCAAGCCTTTTGCCGACCTCCTTGTCAAGAGTTACCTTGACGACTGTGAATGACGCCCCGCTGGGCGCATCCGACAACAGCATAATTTCTCCTCTCCCCCGCTCGCCGCTGTTTATAATGACACGCTTTTCGCGCTTGTGGCGGGGGTGCAATGAAGCTTTGAAGGATTTTTACCACATACTGTGGTTTTCCATAGAAAGCAACCTTACTATAGTAAATCTTATTTTTTTTGTCAAGATTGAATGAAAAGAATTATCAAAAGAATCTTGAAAACGTCTCAAAGATAGCGGCGCAATGTACTCTTTCAAGTATTCCAGATGAATAGTTGTAAAAGAGTAAAAATTTCCCTTGACAAATTTTTCCGTTTATCATATATTTGAACAATTGAACGATTGTTCAATAATTCAACTATAGTATTTAAGTCTAAAAGACCAGAAACTATGGAACAAGGAGTGGTTATGGAAAAAACAGATTCCCTAGCTGATGAAGAACGCCGTGTTGATGAATATTTGCCCCAGTTGGTAAAAGACACGGCGATGGTGGCGCAGGCTACTAAAAGCCTGCCGCCGGATAATGATCTAATTAATGTGGGAGAATTCTTTAAAGTTCTAACGGATCCCACGCGCTTGAAAATACTCTATGCGCTTGGAATCGGCGAACTCTGTGTATTTGATCTTTCTGTGAGTGTCGGCTCAAGTGTGTCTTCGGTCAGCCATCATTTAGCGGCGCTTAAACGCGCTCGTTTGGTAAAAATGCGCCGAGATGGGCGTGTCATCTACTATTCTTTGGACGATGATCACGTGAATTCGATTATCAAATTTGCGAGAGAACATTTGGAGGAAAAGTGATTCTTTCTCTATTAGTAAGCAAGAGAGGAGTATGGTATGCAAAAGACGCATTGTGAAGAATGTAGTTGTTGTGGAGATGGAGAGAGTCGGGAAGAGGCGGCGTCTACGAATAAAGTAGTTGTATTTGTGGTAGCGGTGGTCTTATGGCTTGCGGGTTTAGGCGCCATGAGGTTTTTCGGTGAAAGCTATGGTGGGTTGTTACCGTTGATTCCCTTTTGCGCCGCTTATTTTTTAGCGGGATTTCCTGTTTTGCGGAATGCGGCGCGAAATCTGCTCCAAGGAAAACTCTTTGACGAGAACTTCCTTATGTCGATAGCCACTATCGGCGCGTTTGCCATAGGTGAATGGGAAGAGGCGGTGGGCGTGATGATCTTCTATATGATCGGCGAACTGATACAGGAGGCGGCGGTTTCCCGTTCAAGGGCGTCCATTGACGCTCTTTTGGCGCTCAAGCCTGATAAAGCCCGCGTCCTGCGAGATGGGGAGTGGGTTGAAGTATCCGCGGAATTGGCGGTTGTGGGAGATTTAGTGAAAGTGCGGAGCGGCGAGCGTATACCGATGGACGGCGTGGTGGTTGAAGGGAATTCCGCGGTTGATATGTCCATGTTGTCGGGAGAAGCCGCGCCGATAATGGCGGGCGTTGGCGTAGAGGTGTATTCGGGGACCGTGTCTCTTGACGGCGTTTTGACTATCAGGGCGACGAAGGTAGCAAGTGAGTCTTCTGCGGCGAAGATCGTTGATCTTGTACGGAATGCGCGGTCGGCGAAGGCGAAGCCTGAACGGTTTATTACGACGTTTGCGCGGTATTATACGCCGATTATCATCGTTGCGGCGGCGCTCATAGCGGTTCTGCCGCCGCTTTTCGGTGCGGAATGGCTGATTTGGCTACGGCGTGCGCTGGTTCTTCTTGTTATTTCCTGTCCTTGCGCTCTGGTTGTATCGGTGCCTCTGGGGTATTTCGCGGGCATAGGGGGGTTATCGCGGCGCGGCGTTATGGTGAAGGGCGCGGTGCATCTTGATTCGCTTGCGAGGGCGCAATTTGTTGCATTTGATAAGACGGGCACGCTTACAAGAGGTGAATTTTCTGTGGTGAAGATTGAACCTACCGATGATTGTGATGAGCTTTCTTTGTTAAGGCTGGCGGCGCGGGCGGAAAGTGAGTCCAATCATCCGATAGCCAAGGCGGTTAAGCAAGCCGCGGGTAAAAGCGGCGTTTTAGGAGAGGGCGGGGAGAAAATCGGGGTTCACGAGTTGGCTGGGCTAGGGGTTGAGATGGAGGATGGTGTTCTCGTAGGGAATCGCAAGCTTCTATCCGAGCGGGGCGTAGTGGTATCTGCGCCGCGAACCATATATACGGCTGTATATGTGGCGAAAGGCGGCGTGTATTGTGGGCGTATTCTTATTGGGGATGCGGTGAAAGAGAAATCTGCGGACGCGGTTTCCGCTTTGCGACGTCTTGGGGTTACAAAAACCCTGATGTTGACGGGGGACACACGGGAAGGGGCGCTTGCGGTGGCTGAGGAACTTGGAATTGACGAGGTGGAGGCGGAACTTTTGCCTGTCGACAAGGTTTCGACGGTTGAAAAATGGGCGCGGCGTGGGGTGACTATCTTCGTGGGGGACGGCGTGAATGATGCGCCGGTGCTTGCGCGCGCGGATGTGGGCGTTGTTATGGGAAGCGGAGCGGATGCGGCGGTAGAGGCGGCGGACGTAGTTATTATGACCAATGAACCTGAGCGTGTGCCTGAGGCAATTTATCGTAGTCGTAAGATTCGCGCGCTTATTATAGAGAACGTAGTTTTTGCGCTGGTCGCCAAGGCGCTTTTTATAACGCTGGCGGTTTTTGGAATTGCTAATATGTGGCTGGCTATATTTGCGGATGTGGGCGTTTGCCTCATCGCAATTTTAAATTCGAGCCGCGCTCTTCACCCGAAGGGTGTTTAAATAGTTCGCACGGGGTGTTTTACGAAAAGGAGCGCCGCGTCCACTGAGTTGACGGCTACTTGCAAACAAGCAGGGTTCCTCCGCGTTATTATATTGCAAGATCAGGCGACAGGCACGCCTGTTTAATATCAAAGGTGTCAGACATAATCTACAGGCACGCCTGTTTAACGACTTCGTACGGAGTTTTGTTAGAAAAGGGGACCCGTTTCCCCTGACCTGACGGCTACTTACAAACAAGCGGGGTTCCTCCGCGTTATTATATTGCAAGATCAGGAGTATAAGGAGGGGGGCGCTATTTCCAAAACGAGGGTCGCAAACAGGCGCCCTCGTGTCGCGCCCCTTCGCTCCGGTTCCCCACAGCGCGGTCTTCTGCTACCCCACAAAAATATCCAAGCCCATAAGCGTTATACTCAAACCCGCAAGAATTATACCCAAGTCCGTAAAAATTGTACTCAAACCCGAAAGATTTATAACCAAATCCGTAAGTTTTTTACACAAGACCGTAAAAATTATACTCAAGTACGAAGAAATTGTACCCGCGTCCGGAAGATTTGTACCCGCGTCCGGAATAATTGTACGCACGTCCGAAAGATTTGTACTCAAGTACGAAAAGTTTATACTGCAAGGTTGAGCGACAGGCACGCCTGTTAGACGCCTTCGTACGGGCATTATAAGAAAGGGGAATCCGCTTCCCCTGACCTGACGGCTAGATCTGTAAACAAGTGAGGTTCCTCCGCGTTAATATGCCGCAAGGTTGAGCGATAGGCACGCCTGTTTAATATCAAAGGTGTCAGACATAATCTATTCAACCACAAGATCAGGTAAACAAGTTAAATAAATAGAAATATAAGGATGGGGGCTCTGTTTCCGCACCCGAAGGATGTTTAACGACTTCCCACGGGGTATTATAAGAAAGGCAGACCCGCTACTCCCGACAAGTAAAGCGAAATAATAAGCAGGAGGGCGCTATTTCCAAAACGGGGGTCGCGTATTGTCGCCCTCGTGTCGCGCCCCTTCGCTCCGGTTCCCCACAGCGCAGTCTTCCGCTACCCACAAAAAATACTCAAGCCCATAAGAGTTATACTCAAACCCGAAAGAATTATACTCAAACCCGTAAGATTTTTACCAAAGTACGGAGAAATTGTACTCAAGTACGAAAGATTTGTACCTACGTCCGGAAAAATTGTACTCAAGTACGAAATGAAAAAACCTAAGCCCTGTCTTGAGAAATTTGAGGATTCTTCTTTAGAATTCGCGTTATGCAGTGTGAAAAGAGACTATTTTCATCTGGAATCGGACTTTGATAAAGATAATATGGCGCCAAATAGCGGACGGAAAATGTATAATTTATACAAAGGGGAAAACAAGCCCGCGCGCCCGGAGTATAGGTGCAGCGTACAAGAGTAGACGCGGAAGCGCCCCTATTCGATCACTTTCGCAAAAGGGAAGGATGGGAAATCTACGCTGTTAGAACTAAACATCTTTGGGAATTATGCGACAATCCTACCTGAAGACCTGATAGTTGACACGACGAGCATATTGCGCATGGAGAACAGCGCAGTGTATCTACAGAATAAGCGGCTTGCGTGCCAGCGGAATATAATCGCGGCACGGTAAACGACTCGATGGTCAAGCGCCGCCGCCACCTCGTTCCTCTTCGAGTACCCATGCAGAAAACACGGAATTGAAAGAGCCGCGTATATTATACGCGCCGGTGAGATTTAAAGGGAAAGGAATGTCTACGTCAAAGATAATTCCGATGAAGTTGACTATGAAGGAATATAACGCCCCACTCAAGAAGATTCAAGAACGTCCCTCTAATTCGTCGTCTCCTGATAATAGGACAGCATATAGTACTTTAAAGGTAGATCGATTGCCAAGTCAACCGCTCCGAATCCCTCCTCCCTCCCCGCGACGCTATCCACGGCGTTTTAAACTTGGAAACTTGCGTTTCGCCACCGGCTATACCGTCGTATGATACGAGTATAGCGCATATTCGCCAAATTTTTATGATTTTTCTTAATTAGGCTTGACAAAAAATTCTAACAAGAGTATAATTACTACTAGTTATGCGTATTTAATAAAATTCGATATTTTAAGAGTGGGATATAAAAGACGCCGTTAAATGACTTGATAAGGTCAAAGTGCAAGATGCACATATGGTATGCATTAGGACAAGGCGCGGGAGAAACTTTATGTCTATTGAAAATCTTAAAGAAATAAATGTTCTTATATGGGCTTTATACAGGATTTAAATTATGGGAAAACTTTTTGATTTCGCGCTTGTATTCAAGCAAATTCCCAATGTGCTAAAATATCTACCCATCACGATGGAGATCGCTATTATAGCATTCTTGGGAAGTTTAATAATAGGACTCCTCGCGGCATTGGCGCGGATCAAGAAGATCCACATTGTTTCGGAGATTGTCGCATTTTACGTGTCTTTTACTCGTGGAACGCCTGTTTTAGTACAACTTTACCTAACCTACTACGGCATACCTATGGTACTTTTGGCATTAAACCGCGCTTATGGCACGCA
>JAISEA010000104.1 GCA_031264475.1 Treponema sp.
GTGGCATATAAGACGGGTATGGCAGAGTCGTCAAGTAATATCAGTCAAGTAAAAAGTAGCCGTTTTCGTCCTTGTATAATTTCAGAAATTCGTTATAATGAAAAATTATCATGCCAGTAAAGACAAAAAGATCAAGAAAAAGAAGCAAAAGAAGGAAGCCCGCATCAAAATTGACGATAATTATCGTCGTCGTCATAGCCGCCTTCAGCGCCGCCGTATACTACCTTTGGAGTCAGAATATCGTCAAGCTGCCTGACGATGTATCAAATGCGCTGACGCAGATAGAGCAGTCTGTCGGACGTACCTCGTCTCAACGTGTAAATGGTAATATTTCTTCCCTGTCTCAATCAGCATCAGACTCGCTTCGTGTTTATTCGTTCAATATACAAATATTCGGGGAATCTAAAATGAAGAAGCAAGAGGTTGTACAAGTCTTGGTAGACATCGTTTCTCGTGTGGATGTCGTGGCGATTCAGGAAGTACGGTCTATAATCGACGAGCCTGTGAAGGCATTTATGGCAAAGCTTGACCCAAGATACGGCTACGTATTGGGACCTCGTGAGGGGCGTACTGCTTCAAAGGAGCAGTATTGGGTTATTTACGATACCGATAAGCTTGAAGTTATTGACAGTGCCGTCTTTGACGACATGGGGGATAGGTTTCAACGCCGTCCGATGGCTGTCTATTTTCAAACGAAAGATAAGTTCGACTTCATTCTGATTGATAATCATATTCAGCCTTCAGATGCGACAAGGGAAATCAGCGTATTGCCTGAAGTTATTGCGTATTTTCAGGATAAATGGGATGAGATGGATGTGCTGGTTGTAGGCGATTTCAATGCGGACGGCGTTTATTATAATGAGAATGATCTGATAAACGTGTTCCCAGAGCCCGATTACTTGATAATCTTGACTAATGAATACGACACAACTGTAGCAGGGATAGAAGAAGACTCTACGACCTATGACCGTTTCATCATTACGAATTCGGCAAGGGAAGATTATACGGGTAATTTTGGCGTTGTCTACTTCGATAAGATGTACAATTTTGCAGAGCTTGGCATAGAACCGAAACAGGTAAGTGATCATTTCCCGATATGGGCGGAGTTCTGGGTGAATCGTGATACGGATTGAAATTTGGAAGCGAAAATAAATAAACAGCGGCTTTTTGGACAGGCGGTACGTTACTCAACGCCTGTGTTGTTGGGTTATACGGCGATAGGTATAGCTTTCGGTTTATTATTGGTTGAGGCTGGTTATGCGTGGTGGCTTGCCTTAGTGATGAGCATTGTCATGTATGCAGGTGCGGGGCAGTATATTGCGGTGGGGCTTTTCGCCGCGGGCGCGGGGCTTGCAGAAGCCGCTCTGGTGCAACTTGTGGTGAACGCTCGGCACGCGGCTTATGGTCTTTCTATGCTGAAACGTTTTGAAAAGACAGGTCCTTTTAAGTGGTATCTGATCTTCGCTCTGACAGATGAGACTTTCGCTCTGCTCTCGTCTCTGACAGAGGTTGAAGGCGCGGCGGACGAACATACCGAGAAAGAACGAGCGTTATTTATGTTTTTTGTGGCGCTACTCGATCATTTTTACTGGGTCGTCGGTTCCGTCATAGGCGCGGTTGCGGGTTCTCTTCTGCCGTTTGACTTGGAGGGCGTCGGCTTTGCGTTGACTAGCTTGTTCATCGTGCTTATGCTTGAGCAGATGTTGAAGATAAAACAACCGTCTATTTTCATCGTTTCTGCGCTTACAGCCGTCGGAACAGTCGCGTTCTTTCCCACGCGCGCTTCTTTACTTTTGGGCATGGCGATTTCGCTGGTTGCGGTATATTTCATAGAGAAAAAGGGGGCGGCAATATAAAAAGTATGCTAGACTCGCTTCATCAGACGTTTACAGGCGTTAAATCCCCATCCACAGACTCCGCATCACCCGGCGGCACAACCGTATAGTAATGGGTAGCCGTCATATCCAAACCTGCGTCCTCGAAAACAACCTGTATGTTTTTGTGTAATTCGGAATAAATCGCTGGTATCTTCTCGAATTCCTTGGTATAGACGTTGATTTGATAAGTCGCATAGAAGTCGTCCATCCGCGTATGAAGTACAAAAGGCTTTGGCTCCTTTAAGATGTGGTGTGTTAGCTCCGCCGCGTCGAGAAGTAATTTTTCCACCAACTCGTAAGACGTGTGGTACCCGAAGGTGATCTCTGTATAGAGAATGACTCCCTTGTCGTGCTTATCCTTAGTTGCAAACGTATAGTTAGTGATGCTCGATGTGAGAATGGTCAAGTTCGGGAAAGTAACATATTCGTTCTTATGGGTACGAAGTCGTGTTACGGTCGCCGATTTTTCCACCACAAAGCCTACGGTGTCGCCGATTTTTATGCGGTCGCCTAGATTGAATGGGCGCATATACGTTACCACAACACCGGCGACTAGATTTCCGATGATAGAAGTAGAACCGAACGAGAACAAGATACCTATGAACACGGAGACGCCTTTGAAGATATCCGACTCAGAATGAGGCAACATTGGGTAGACGATGATGAGGGTGAAGGCGTAAATCAGGACGCGCAGAATATTGAACGTCGGTTGCGCCCAATCAGGGTAGAATCCGGGCAGGACGAGCTTCCTTTTTTCAATCTGTATGGTGAAGAATCTAACCAATCTAATAAAATAGTGGGAAATGATACACGTTATGATGATGGTTATGAGATTGGGAATATATCCAATAATGGCTAACCCTGTATTTTTTAGCGGATTGAGGATGTAGCTGAGCAAAGTAAAAGCGATGTTCTTCGTCTGTTCAAAAAGGGCGAACGCAGTAACAAGCGTCAAGTATCCGATGATAAGGTAGACCACGTATTTGATTATCCGTAATAAGAACAACACGATCTTTAAGATTTGTTCCGCTCCGAGAAGCTGAAGCTTCTTGAAAACGATGGGCTTGATTCGTTCTCCTCCGCGTAAAGCTACTTTTTTTTCTATCTTCTTAAAAAGATAAGCGACTAGTTTTATAAGCAAAACCGTTACGATTAAGATAACGATGCATAAACCAAGCTTCATAAAAATGTTTTCATGCACCAAATTATCCACGATGCCGACAGTGGCGTCTTCAGTCTGTTCGATACTTTCTACTAATGTTTCCATAAATCTGATTATACTTCCTTTCATAAATATTGCAAGCTTTAATTTCTCACTATTCGTTACATACGAATCTAAAAGGCAACATACTCATACAATGCCGCCCTTCCCGGCGGCTTGGCGGACAGTGCCTTTCAGAAGGGTAACATAAACCGTACACCCACTTTGAAGACTGGCAATTCAAAATACATAGAGTCGCCGACTACTTCTTGAATAAATCCATTATCTTCCAGACCTTTTGATACGGATTCTTCATAATAATTGGTTAAGATATAGGCGGAAGCGCCCACTTCGACAAAGAATTTAAGGTACAGAGGCGTCTCCCATTCATAACCAACGGCAAAGGCGAAGCTGAACGGGCTAAAGTCGTCAAACCAGCTCGTTTCAAACATTCTCTTAAAGCTCTTCCAGCTATTCTCGCCGATCTTCTCAAGATTGAGACGCATCATAGCTGTGAATTGGAAGTATAACTGAGGGATATAGGGTTTTTCCAGAGAAAGCGCGTGCCATCCAATGGCTAATCCGGGCATAATAAGCTTTTGTCTACTGAAACTCGTCTCTAGCGGTTGACCGTTAGAATCAGCGGCGAATAGTCCGAAAGCCTGTTGTTGAACTCCTATACTGAAGAACCAGCCGTTTTGCGTTTGCCTTGAAACCCAGAATTCTGGGAAACGACCCTGAAAAAGCCCTACATCGATGCTTGTCGGGAAGAAACGCTGGCGTGGCAAATCTAAGACGTTATTATTCTTATCCACGTAGGAAACGCCTCTACGCTTGGCGTATTTTTTGTGAGACATTTCCCATGAAAACGTTGCGGGCATAGATATATCGAAACCAATAGTTCCCGAATCAGGAATAGTGAACGGTGAGGCAAAAACGCCGGAGACTTGGGCGCCGGGAGGACCGTTGACGATGAACTGTGGTTTTAAGGCGCCTCTTATGAAGTCCTTCAAATCAGTCGTTATAGGCAACCAGAAGTAGACAAGCAGATCGTCTTCTTGTGGGACGCGTTCCGAGAAGACCTTTTCAAGCACATTCAGTTCAGAAAAAAGCTCGCGGATGGAATAACGAACAGTAAGAGTACCAGTGTCGATATTGCCTGTTGCGTGAATGTCAATAAAGATCGGTATCTTTTGCTCTGTAGCTTCGGCGATAGGGTCTCCGCTCGAACCGTCTATATAGCGAAGGATTTGGGCGGCGTTTTCCACACTACTCAAGGAAGCTTCGATGGAATAATTCCAAAACTCCTTATCAGGGAAGGGACCGGTATAGTCCTGCCATATCACATCACCAGCCTCCCGCGCCAAAATGAAGAAATCCTCGTCAATAGTGAAGCGAAACAACACATTCATACTCGCCGTCTGATAATCAAGAGCTTCTTGAGCGTGGAGAGTGGAAGCCGTCAAGCATATAAAAACGAACAATTTGAATAATTTAGTGAATTGTGAAGACTTGTTTACCATTTTATCATCACTCCAAAGGAAATGCACGTCCCAAAATCGGTTCTATCCTTTCCAAAAGTTTCTCTATCGTACCAAAAGACTTTCGGCAGTCTGATTTCGCTCACTAACGCCCATCTTGAGAAATGGTATTCCACATCAAACCAAAGCGGATCAGCCAAAATATCGTATTGATTACCTGAAGAGACGAGAGACGCGCCTGTGCCTGCTATGATCCGCAAAGCCCACCTGTTTTTCGGCAATAAGGAAAGCCCTGTGCCGAACCGAAATTCGCCATGAGCCTTGTCTTTAAACGAAGACAGAGCGGTACGTGCGTTCCATATCCCGTAACTAAACTTGAGAAACCAACGGTCTGGGGAAATGAAGAACCTATAACCCATGTCCGCGGAATACGTTGAAATATCGCGGAATTCGGACATAAGGACGAAACTATGTCTATTTTTCGCTAACAAGGGCTTTACGGTGAATGGCTCGTTGGTTATGCCGTTAGGCAGGGTAAAAGAACGCGACCAGTAACCGTCTTTAGTTGCGGTGCCGAAGACCTGGGCGTTTCTGACAAAGAGGAACACTGATTCGGTCGTCAATTCGCCGTCTTTGACAACGCCTGCGACAACGCCGTCTTCACCGCCGTAGCGAATTTCAACCCCGTCTTGGGCACAGAGGAAACGTTGAGGAATACTCACCGCGAAGTCCCTGTTAAATTCAACCGCGGGAAAAGACTTGTCGTATTTTTGCAGTAACCGTTCTGTGGAAATTTCGATAGTGTTGTCTACAGAGACTCCGCTGGCGACCGCCATGAGCGGAGTGAAGAACGTCTCGCTTGCGCGTACTCTATTTTCCACTGCGTCGAACAAACCAAAGCGCCAAGAAAGCCGTCCGTTATTGTAAACGGTCCACACGGTAATAGCCCAGCGAACCCCGTTGTCCACGCACAACCGCGCCAACGCCTCGGAGGAAAAATCTTCCGCCTTATCGTTAATATAGGGAACCCTGACCTGTATTCCGCTATTCCAAAAAGCGGCGTCGACAATATAGGCGGTTCTTTCAATTTCAGGACGCAATTCAGGCGGAGTATTTTCTTCCCCGTGGTGGCTATAGACGATAACAGCTGAATTGCCGTCCAAGTCCTCGGAACAGACGGCGTGTAGTCCCAGAGCGATTGTTAAAGCATAGAAAAATAAAAACTTCTTCATTATTACCCCAACGTTCCTTCTCGTAGTATTGTAGTCTCGCGGTAAATTTAAAGGCGCGTTAAGATAAGTATACCATAACAAGACAGATAAAGCAACAATTCTGCTAAATTAAACCCGTTTCTGAATATAAGGAGGGGGGCGCGGTTTTCCAAAACGGAGGATGGCACACAGAGGTCCTTGTGGTGCGCCCCCCTGTCTCCAGCCCCCCTTAGGGGGTCTTCCGCCACCCCCTAACAACGGGACGGCTCCGCTTGCGTGCCCGTGCGCCGCCCTACCCTAACAACGAGTAGGAACCCCGCTTGTTTACAAGCGCACCCTTCGGGTGTTTTAAACTGCCCCGCCACACGTGTAGATTACCTAACAACGCGAAGGCTCCGCTTGCTTGCAAGCGCACCCTTCCTGACGGGGACAGCGGCGCTCCCTTTCGTACAACACCCGTTGTGAAGTATTTAAACAGGCTTGCCTGTCGGACAACAACTATTAAGAAGTATTTAAACACCCGAAGGGTGCTGGCGAGATAAAGCCATGAGTAAGGCGACGTCCCCTTGGCGCACGCCGGGAATCCGCGCGGCTTGCCCAAGGTTCAGAGGCTTTACTACCGACAACTTCTCTTTAGATTCCGCGGAAAGCCCCGGAACTCTCCTGTAGTCAAAATCAGGCGCGAGCCTAATATTTTCCATCTTGGCGGACCGAGCCGCGACCCGACGTTCTTTTTCGATATAACCCTCGTACCGGACGTCGAGCGCGGCGCGATTCACCCATTCGTGAGGGAACTCTGGCAATTCGTGCGCGAGAACATCCTCTACAAGAATCGATCCGTCAACCAAGGCGCGTTCCAGCGACTTATTCCCCTGCTTACGGGAACGCAGTAATTCGCGCACGATCTCCACGCCTTGCACCTTTTCCTGAAACCGCTCCCAGTGCGCGTCTCCAATCAAGCCCAAAGCCCGTCCTTTAGGCGACAACCGAGTGTCTGCGGTATCGTGCCGAAGAAGCAGACGGTATTCCGCGCGGCTTGTGAACATACGGTAGGGTTCTTTGGTGCCAAGCGTGGACAAGTCGTCGATCAGCACGCCAATATACGCTTCGTTTCGGGCGAGAACACAGGGCGGCTCGCCTGCCATTTTAAGCGCGGCGTTGACGCCTGCCATAAACCCTTGAGCGGCAGCCTCCTCGTAGCCAGAAGTGCCGTTACTCTGACCCGCGGAAAAGAACCCTTGTAGGCGTTTAGACTCCAGTGTAGGAAACAGATCGAGCGGGTCGAGGTAATCGTATTCAACTGCGTAAGCGGGGCGCACCACCCGCGCGTGCTCCAACCCAGCAATCGCGTGGATAAAGTCCTCCTGCACATCTTCGGGCAAAGACGACGACAAGCCATTCAAGTACATTTCGTTGGTGTACAAGCCTTCAGGTTCGATAAACACGTGATGCCGCTCCCGGTCAGGAAACCGCATAACCTTATCCTCGATAGAGGGGCAATAACGCGGACCCGCGCCTTGAATCTTGCCCGAATACAGCGGAGAACGATGAATATTAGCGCGAATAACCTCATGTGCGCGCGGGTTAGTATACGTAATCCAGCAAGGAAGGCAAGGTAAGGAGGGGGAAGTCTCCCCCCCGCTCCAAACGCCTACGGCGTTTTCCGCTTCCCCCTCTCCTAGGGGGCTTCCGCCGCCCCCTAAAACCCCCGCGCCTTGGTCCGATACTTCCGCGTCTAACCCCGCACGGCTGGTGTCAGAGGTCGACATTCCCGCGCCCAACTCTGCCCCGTTGGTGTCAGAGACCGACATTCCCGCACTCAACCCCGCACGGACGGTGTCAGAGACCGACATTCCCACGCCAAACCCTGCCCCGTTGGTGTCAGAGACCGACATTCTCGCGCCCAACCCTGCCCCGTTGGTGTCAAAGCCCAGCGTTCCCGCGCCCCAAAAAGAGAAAGGTTCAAACGGTTCACCGTCCTGCCGTTCCAAGACCGAGAAGTCAATAGAATCCCGGTCAATACGCGCGGGCGTACCTGTTTTCAGGCGACCCACATGAAAACCCAGCTCACGCAAACGCTGACCCAAGCCAACCGCGGCAGGCTCTCCCAGCCGTCCCTGCGCCGCGTCAAAACTACCGATGAAGATTTTCCCCTCTAAAAATGTGCCGGCGCAAAGAACCACAGTCCTCGCGGAAATACGATGCCCCCTTTCGGTAACCACCCCTTGAACTGCATTATCCCTCACGATAAGATCGACAACCGTATCCATGAAGATATGAACACGCTCCTGCCGTTCAAGAGATGAGCGAGCCGCGGCTTGATAGACCGCCTTATCAGCCTGAGCGCGAGGCGCCTGCACCGCGGGACCCCGCGAGCGGTTCAGCACGCGGTATTGAATCGTACTTTTATCAATAAGACGAGCCATTTCGCCCCCAAGCGCGTCAATTTCACGCACGAGGTTGCCTTTAGCCAAGCCCCCGACCGCCGGGTTGCAAGACATCGCGCCAATGCGATCCGGGTTTTGCGTTACGAGAAGCGCGTGAAACCCCAATCTACTTATGGCGAGCGCGGCTTCAACGCCCGCGTGTCCCCCGCCGATTACAATGCTATCGTAGTCCATCGGGGAAATTATACACTGAACCGCGGGGTAAGGGCAAGGCGAACTGAAACTGCTGGAGTGGTTTCCAGAAGCGCTGGAGTGGTTTCCAGAAGTGCTGGAGTGGTTTCCAGAAGTCCTGGAGTGGTTTCCAGAAGTCCTGGAGTGGTTTCCAGAAGCGCTGGAGTGGTTTCCAGAAGCGCTGGAGTGGTTTCCAGAAGTCCTGGAGTGGTTTCTAGAAGCGCTGGAGTGGTTTCCAGAAGCGCTGGAGTGGTTTCCAGAAGTGCTGGAGTGGTTTCCAGAGGTGTTGGAGTGGTCTCCAAAAGCGTTGGAAGCGGTTCTAAAAATATTGACGATTTTTCAAGAAAAAGCTTTTATTATTATTTGTTTTGTGTTATACTAATAAACGGAGGTAAAGATGCCGCGTAAAGAAGATTGGCTTCCCCATCGGGAGCAAGATTTAGTTGATTTTTTTGAATTGTGGCTGGCGATTCTTTCAGATACGCTGAAACAGACTGCGTATGGTTGGGACTCCACGGAATGTACGAGCGTCGCGAATAAAATCACGGCGTTTCTGAACGCCCGGAGCCTTTACGAAGCGGAAAATTCACTTATGCACCGTATTGCGAAAGACGAGGCGAAAAAAGAAGCCGTGAACGCGGTTCGTGAGTTCGCCAATTACGCAATACGGTTCAACAAGAAAATGACGGAAAAGGACAAGGCGCCCTTGGGGATTCATAGTCCGGACGCTACGTTTACGACGCATGGAACGCCCACGTCTCAGCCTGACATCGTGGTGGATAATACGGTGAATCATTTTGAGCATCGGGTGCGAGCGTTGAATCGAGGTCGGAATGACACGTCAAAACCCTCAGACGCGTACGGCGTGCGCTATGCGTGGCAGGTTGGCGGAGAAAGACCGATCTCCGGGGCAGACTTGCCCAAGACGAAATTTAGTCGGAAGACAACCCATGTCGTAACGTATACGGAAGCGGAAAAAGGAAAAACCGCTTACTATGCGGCGTGCTATGAAAACGGCAAGGGCGACGCGGGTCCCTGGTCCCCGATTATGGATGCGGTAATTGGGTGAGACGCTGTAAGGCGTTTAACCTTGTGGGGGCTTGTGTCTGCGGCTCAAGCTCCCACACTTCGTGTGTTTCAATACTTCACAACGGGATGTTGTACGAAAGGTGGCGCCGCTTCCACCGTCTTGACGGCTACGCTTGCAGGCAAGCGGAGCCTTCGCGTTGTTATAGTAAGGCGGCGTATGGCGGGGCAAGATGCTTTAAAACACCCGAAGGGTGCGCTTGCAGGCAAGCGGAGCCTTTTCGTTGTTAGGTAATCTACACGCACGGCGGGGCAAGACGCTTTTAAAACACCCGAAGGGTGTAAGTTTCTAATGGTAGCCAATAGAACTTTCAAAGCAAGCTCTCTTGCACAGCCAGCAATATAACTTTCAGAGCAAGAATAATAGAGATGATCTTTCCTTTTTCCCCTTCCTTCTTTTACTTTCTTTACTTCGATGTCTGACACCGACTTTTTTCCTTGCGGTAAATTTTTCGTGGTAAATTCCCCTTGTTTAATCCCCCTTTTTGATATATATTTAATGAAATGCCGCTTGAATCTAGCCTATGGATTGGCGTTGACGTAGGATCAACCACCGCGAAAACCGTTGTCATAGACCCGCACACAAACAACATTCTCTTTTCCCGTTACGTCCGCCATAACGCGCGACAGGCGGAAACTACCCACGTCTTACTAAAGGAAGTTTTCGCCGAATTCCCAGACGCTGTTTTCCGCGCGGCTGTGTGCGGCTCAGGCGGAAAAGGCATCGCAGACGCTCTCCACGTGCCCTACATACAGGAAGTCGCGGCAAATTCCATCGCGGTACGCGCACTCTATCCAAAAACACGTGTCGCAGTCGAACTCGGCGGACAGGATGCAAAAATAATCTTCTTTTATTACGACAAAACCTCAAACAAACTCGCCACATCCGATATGCGTATGAACGGAGCCTGCGCCGGCGGCACCGGCGCATTCATCGACGAAGCCGCATCCCTCTTGAAAATCCCGGTGGAAGAATTTGAAAGCTTCGCGGCAAAAGGCGCCTTTGTCTACGAAATCTCTGGACGATGCGGCGTCTTCGCCAAAACCGACATACAACCCCTCCTGAACCAAGGGGCAAGAAAAGAAGACATCGCGCTCTCAACCTTCCACGCCATCGCTAAACAAACCATAGGCGGACTAGCCCAAGGCTTGGAATTCAAACCACCCATAGCCTTTGAAGGCGGTCCCCTCACCTTTAACCCAACCCTCATCCGCGTCTTCGCAGAACGCCTGAACCTAACAGAAGACGACATAATCCGCCCGGAATCGCCAGAAACTATCGTAGCACGCGGCGCGGCTCTGTCCCTCGGCGGTCTGTTCGCAGACGCCCCCGCGCTCTTAACAAGACCAGTCGCCGATAGCCTCTTAGATTCCCCCGCGCTCTTCACAGACCACAGCAGTACATCTAAAAAGAAATGGTTCGCCTCACAAGAGGAAAAAGACGACTGGCTCGAACAACACAGGGTTACCGGGGTTAAACGCGGGGTTTCTAAAGACAAAGCTACGGAAAACGTGTATCTCGGCATCGACGCAGGCTCCACAACCACGAAGTTCGCACTCTTGGACGAAGATGAAAACGTCGTCGAAACGTTTTATTCAAGCAACAACGGAGACCCGCTAAACGTCATCAAAACCGCCCTCGTTCAACTCAACGAAAAATACGGAGACAACCTCCATATCATCGCAGTAGGAACCACAGGCTACGGAGAACAACTCTTTTTCAAAGCCCTCTCCGCTGATTTCCACACAGTCGAAACCGTCTCCCACGCCGCTTCCGCTCGCAAATACGTACCGGGCGCAACCTTCATCCTCGACATCGGCGGACAAGACATGAAAGCTATCTCCATTGAACGAGACGTAGTAACAGACGTAGCTCTGAACGAAGCCTGCTCCGCCGGTTGCGGCTCGTTTCTGGAGAACTTCGCAAAAACCCTCAACGTCCCTGTACAGGAAATCGCGCACGCCGCTTTTTCAGCAGAAAACCCCGCGGACTTGGGGAGCCGTTGCACGGTCTTTATGAACAGCAGAATCATCACGGAACAACGCAACGGCAAACAAGTAGACGAACTCATGGCAGGACTCTGCCGCTCGATCATCGAAAACGTGTTCACTAAGGTCGTGCGCGTCCCGAATTTCAACGTGCTGGGCGACAAAATCGTGGTTCAAGGCGGCGTTTTCAAGAACGACGCGGTGCTCCGCGCCTTGGAACAGTACATCAACCGCCCGGTGGTGCGTGCGCCCTTCCCCGGAGAAATGGGCGCTATCGGCATCGCTCTGCTTACCAAAAAACACGTGGAAGATCAGGCGGACGCGGACTTCCACAGCCGCTTCATCGGACTCCGCGCCATGAAAGACTTTGACTACAAACAAAACGGAGAGTCGATCTGCCCGTTCTGCGCTAACCACTGCGTCAGGACCATGTTGACTTTTTCCAACGGCACGATCTACGTCACCGGCAACCGATGCAAACGCGGCGAAATAACCGGAGACCCAGCCGACGCCCATATCCGCCAAAGAGTCAAACTCATCACCGAACAATTGGAAGCCACCCCAGACTTGTTTAAATTACGCGAGAAATTGCTTTTCCAAGACTATGACTTCACGCGGGTCCACTCCGAAAAAGACATCCTCATCGGACTGCCGCGTAGCCTTGAGTTTTGGGACTCCATGCCGTTCTGGTCAACGTTTTGGCGAGCCTTGGGCTTTAAGGTAAAGGTCTCCCGCGCCAGCGACCGCCGCCTTTTTGAACAAGGACTGCCCTTTGTTGCCTCTGACACTATCTGTTTCCCCGCGAAGCTCATACACGGGCATATCCACGACCTCGTGCAAAGCCGCGTAGACCGCATCTTTATGCCCATGCTTATCCGTACGCCTTCGGAAAATAAAGAACCGTTGAGCGACTATACCTGCGCCGTGGTGAAAGGTTACCCCCTCGTCATCGAATACTCGGATAACCCCGCGGAACGGTGGAATACTCCCTTTGACCGCCCCCTTTTCCATTGGTTCACGCTCAAAGATAGAACCAGACAGATTTGCGACTTCATGCGAAAGACGTTTAACATCCCGTCTTCCGTCACGCAAAAAGCCGTGGTCCAGGGGGATACGGCGCTGGCTCTGTTCCGAAAGACTTTGACTGACGCGGCTACGCAGATTCTTAAAGACGGGAACAGGTCTGACGCTCCGCCCTTCGCGGTGGTTCTTGCGGGTCGCCCTTACCATAACGACGAAATGGTGAACCACGATCTTTCGCGGTGTTTCTCACGCCAAGGTATTCCCGTGCTGACCGTCGACTCCTTGCCCGGCGTCAATTCCGTTGATTTGTCGCGCACCCGTACCGAGATCG
The DNA here is from genome assembly GCA_031264475.1 of Treponema sp. The sequence continues at coordinate 12,818 of JAISEA010000104.1, forward strand.
TCAACAACTTTCACGCCCGAATGTTAGGAGCCGCGGTGATCGCCGCGGAAGAGCCGTCTCTCGAATACGTGCAAATCGTCAGCTTCGGGTGCGGACACGACGCGGTCTTGACCGATGAAATCATCCGCGTCTTAAACGAGATTTCAGGTAAGTCGCCCCTCGTCTTAAAGCTCGACGAGAGTAGGGCGACAGGTCCCCTTAATCTACGCATAAAATCCTTCATCGAAACCGTGAAAACCCGGCGTTTGAAGGAAAAAGCCGGAAGGACTATACTGCCCCTTAACGACCCGTATCCTGTCAAATTCTTACGCGCGGATTGGAAGAAGAAGACTCTGCTCATTCCGAATGTGTCGCGGGCTTTTTGCCAAGTGGTCAGTGCGTCTATCGCGCGGCAGGGCTTTTCTGTCGCACCTCTGCCTATGGGCGGTCCCGAATCGATTAAGCTTGGGAAGAAATACGTGCATAACGACATTTGTTTTCCCGCGCAGATGAATATTGGCGAGGCGCTTTCCGTCTTGGAGAGCGGCGAGTATAAGGCGGACGATGTGGTTATCGGCATGGGGAAATACCAGTGCGATTGCCGTCTCGCGCAATACACGGGGCTGGCGCGTAAGGCTCTTGATGCGGCGGGGTTTCCCCAAACGCCGATTATCACAACCGATAAGCTCGACACGAAGAATATGTTTCCCGGTTTCAAGCTTGGGTTTCTTTTTGAGATTCGCGTGCTGTGGGGTATCGTGATGTCCGATATTCTGGAGGCTCTGCGTTTGAAAATCCGCCCTTACGAGGAGAATCATGGAGAGACGGACGAAATCTTTGAGAAGACGATGACGAGTATTGCAACCGGCTTGGTGAATAGCGGGGTTCGCGGCGCGGTGAAGGCGTTTAAAGCAGGGATCGAGGTTTTTTGTCGGATTCCTTACAACAAGGACCCTGAAAGAACAAAGGTTTTGATAACCGGTGAATTCCTGTTGAATTTTCACGCGGGTTCTAACTTTGAGATTGAGAAATATCTGGAAAAAAACAATATGGAAGTTGTTTTGCCGCGTTTGACGGACGTTTTTTGGCGGAATTATGTGCGGATGCAGTCTGAAATGCGGGAGTTTCATGTGAATTTGCCGTTTGTGGACGCGCTTACCGCGCACATAGGGGATGGGTTGTTTGCGTTTGTGGTGGATACGCTCGAAAGTTTCGCGCGAAAGCACCTTTTGTTTGAGCCGTCTCTGCACCTGCCGGCGCTTGCGGAAATGGTAAACCCGGTTATGCACAAGACTTTCACCTCTGGCGAAGGCTACCTTATCCCCGGCGAAATCATACACCACGCGCAACGTGGGGTTCGGTCTTTCATCATCCTCCAGCCCTTCGGCTGTCTGCCTAACCACATTTCAGGGCGCGGGGTGGTGAAAAAGCTAAAGGAAATGTTCCCCTATATCCAAATTTTGCCGCTCGATTATGACCCTGACGTGAGTTTCGCCAATATTGAGAATAGATTGCAGATGTT
>JAISEA010000088.1 GCA_031264475.1 Treponema sp.
TCGGTGAGTCATATAATGGCGCAAGCCGTTACCAAACTATTTCCAGGCACACAGGTTGCCATCGGTCCTGCAATAGAAAACGGCTTTTACTACGATTTTCAATTGTCTACGCCCCTTACGGTGGAAGATTTGCCCCGCATTGAGGCGGAGATGAAGAAGATTATTGATAGCAAACAAGACTTTGTAAGGATCGTTCTGACTCGTGAAGAGGCGTTGACACGTTTCGCAAACGAGCCGTTCAAGACCGAACTCATCAATGATTTGCCTATCGACGCGGAGATTTCCATCTATGAGCAGAGGAATGGGCAAGGACAAGTTGAGTGGGCGGATTTATGCCGTGGTCCCCATGTCGCAAACACCCGCGAGATCAATAGCGCGGCGTTCAAACTACAGAGTATTGCGGGCGCATATTGGCGTGGAGATGAAACCCGCCCCATGCTTACCCGTATTTACGGCACCGCATGGGAAACGCCCAAGGACTTGAAGGCGTATCTGGCGTTCTTGGACGAGGTGGAAAAGCGCGACCACCGCAGGGTGGGCAAGGAACTAGACCTTTACTCGATTCACGAGGAGGCGGGCGCCGGACTCGTCTATTGGCATCCCAACGGCGGGCGTATGCGTGTGGCTATCGAGGATTTTTGGCGCAAAGAGCATTTCCACAACGGATATGAGCTTCTTTATACGCCCCATATTGGCAAGAGCTGGCTCTGGGAGACATCAGGACACCTTGGGTTCTACAAAGCCAATATGTACTCGCCTATGGAGATCGATAAACAGGATTACATCATCAAACCGATGAACTGCCCGTTTCACATCCTCATTTACAAGAACAAGGGACGTAGCTACCGCGAGTTACCGCTCCGCTGGGCTGAACTCGGTACGGTCTATCGGTATGAGCGGAGCGGCGTTCTGCACGGCTTGCTCCGTGTCAGAGGCTTTACTCAAGACGACGCGCATATATTCTGTACGCCAGAGCAAATGGAAGACGAAATCCTTGAAGTGCTGCGTTTCAGCCTGCATATTTGGAAGGTCTTTGGCTTCAACGATATAAAGGCGTATTTGGCGACCAAGCCCGCGGACTCGGTGGGCGAGCAAGAACAGTGGGACGCGGCTCTTGAGAGCCTCCGCAAGGCGGTTGAGCGCGAAGGACTGGATTATGAGATAGACGAGGGCGGCGGCGCGTTCTATGGACCAAAGATCGATCTCAAGATCAAGGACGCACTCGGACGCGAATGGCAAATGACCACGATTCAGTTTGACTTCAATGAGCCTGAGCGGTTTAACATGGTTTATATTGACGCGCATGGCGAAAAGAAACGTCCTTATATGATTCACCGCGCCCTGCTTGGTTCGCTTGAGCGGTTTTTCGGCGTGTTAATTGAGCATTTCGGCGGCGCGTTTCCTGTGTGGATAGCGCCTGAACAAGCCGTGGTCATTCCTGTTTCCGAGAGCTTCAACGCCTACGCGAAGAAAGTCGGCGCCGCGCTCAGAGCGCGGGACATTCGGGTATCGGAAGAGCTGGACGACAGTCGGCTGAACGCCAAAATCCGCGCGTGTCAGACACGCAAAATCCCGTATATGCTTGTGGTCGGTCAAAAAGAAGCTGACGAAGGAACGGTTTCCATCCGCTTACGGAACGGCAAACAGTTGCCGCAAATGACGGTAGACTCTTTTATAAGTTACATAGAAGAGAAAGTAAGAGAAAAGAGCCTTGAACTATAAAGGGCGCTACGGATTGCAGGATACCACTACCGTTAAATTGATAAGGATGTCTTTATGCGTATAAAGTTCAAAATAATTCTGGTTGTACTACCGCTCATCATTATCACGTTGGTTTTAGCGCAAGCCGCGTCGTACATCGCCGCAATAAACGGCGTCAATCGCGCCATGGAACGTTTCTTGGGTTTCAAGATGGCGGAGGTACGAAAATACGCGGATAATCAGTGGTTCCTGCTTGTTGAAAATGATTACGCTGGCAGGGATGATATGGCGCTTGCCGCCAAAAATGCGGTTGAAATCTACTCTAAAAGCACCATTACAAGCGAAACAGAGGTCATCTTTGCTCTCGGCAAGACGGGAAATACAACTATGCGGACAAACGATTCCTTCTTGGTATCAGAAGCGGAAAAAGATGGTCTCCTCAAACTGCTCGATCAAGAAACCGACGGTCTTATGAGCGCCTCAATCGGGGGACAGGAGCGGGTATTTCGCGCCTTCTACTTTGTCCCTTTCGGCTGGTATATACTTTTGACCGAGGAAAGAGCCGTATTTTATAGCTCTGCGGATAGAATCGCCACGCAGACCATCGTTATTACTGCCGCATCGGCGTTAATTGCGGTTGTCTTGCTTATCATTTTCTCAAATATGCTCACAAAACCGCTTGCCGAACTGTCGACAAGTATGGGCAATATCATAAAAAACGGCGATATGGAAGAAAGAGTAAGGGTTGTCTACCGCGATGAGACCGGCGCGCTTGCCCAGACTTTCAATACAATGATTTCAGGCTTGGAAGACGCCTACTGGCAAATCAAGAAACACGCCTTCGACGCGGTCATAGCGCAGAAAAAAGAACAACGTATTCGGCAGATTTTCCAAAAATACGTGCCGAAAGACCTGATTGACAAGTTCTTCGCATCCCCAGAGTCCATGCTCGTAGGCGACAACCGCGACTTGTCTATTCTCTTCTCCGACATTCGGGGCTTTACGACAATATCCGAAGGCATGAAGCCTGACGAGTTAGTTAGTTCTCTGAACCGCTACTTCTCTGGGCAAGTTGACGTTATCATGAACCGCAACGGGATCATTGACAAATATATCGGAGACGCAATCATGGCGTTCTGGGGCGCTCCTATAAAGCACGAGGACGACGCGGCGCAGTCGGTTCTTGCCGCTCTTGAAATGATCAATGGCTTGAAAGCCTTTAACGAAAAGCAAAGGGAACTTGGCAAGCCTGAATTCCATATTGGTATCGGTATAAACTATGGCGTGGTAACTGTCGGCAATATCGGCAGTGAACGGAAGATGGACTACACGGTCATCGGCGATTCGGTAAACCTTGCGTCCCGTATGGAAGGGCTTACTAAAATGTACCATGAAGAACTGCTGATTTCAGAGTCCCTCTACGGTGAAATCTGCCCCCATTTACAGGAATTACAGCTCTCTGTGCGATTGTTGGATACTGTGGCTGTGAAAGGTAAGACGAAAGGGGTAAAGATTTTCACCATTAAGCGAGCTACGGATGATAATGAGAAAAAAGCTTGGGCTGTGCATAATCAAGGCATGAAGTTTTACTACCATAGGGCTTTTACAGATGCGGCTGTCTGCTTTCGCGATACGCTTGCCCTACTCCCAGACGACTTCAATGCGAAGAATCTGCTGGCGCGCGCTCAAGCTTACGCAAAGAATCCACCGCCGGAAAATTGGGACGGGGTAGAGGTCATTCATTCAAAGTAACGAAATCGGCGAAGGAGCCGCCGAAGAGGAGGAAAATTGCTCATATCGCTTGAAGTTATTCCACGTAGCCCAGAGGCGCTTGAAGAAGCGGCAAAAATAGCGCAGGACTTCGCTGAAATAACATCGTTTAACGTGCCAGATTTGTTGAGATTCCCGTTACGTTCTTGGGAGGCGTATCCCATATTGGCGGGGAAAACTGCATCTTGCATACCTCATATCAGAGCTATAGACTTTGCTTTGGATAAACCCTTTCCTTTGGTTGAATTTTTCCGCGAACACGGGGTCAACAGTGTTCTTGTCATTGCGGGAGATGCCCCAAAGAACGGTGAACGCGAGGTTTTTCCTACCCAAACGGTTCCTTTTATCAAAAAGCTGAAACAAGAAGCGCCTGAGCTGAAAGTCTATGCGGCTTTTGATCCCTATCGTTCCAATATCCGTTATGAGATTGATTACTTGAAGGCAAAGGAAGACGCGGGCGCGGAGGGCTTCATGAGTCAGCCGTTCTTTGATACCAGACTTCTCGCAATCTACGCCGAATATCTTGAACGGAAGAATGTGTTTTGGGGTATGTCGCCCGTGCTTTCGGAACAGAGCCGCCTGTATTGGGAATCGCGTAATCGCGCCGTATTTCCCAAGCGGTTTTCGCCAACTATGGAGTGGAACGTTGACTTGGGCAGGCGGGTTATTGACTTCTGTGAAACGCGCGGCTTCAATCTTTACCTTATGCCCATAAAGGTCGATATCCGAGCGTACCTATCTGGGCTTTTCTTAAAATCGGCGCATCAGTCGCCGTGTTTCTCAAAGAATAAAAAAAATTTGACTTCTTGTGAGTTTTAGGTTACTATACAGAAACTAAGGAGAGCAAGTGACTAAAAGAGATTTTCCAAAAATCCATTTTTACGATCAAGATTTTGTTGATATTTACGATAAGACGTGGGTCTGGATGCAAGATTGTTGGAAAGCCGTTGATGAAAAAAGTATTAGTAATAGCGG
>JAISEA010000091.1 GCA_031264475.1 Treponema sp.
AGCCCTAATTTACATTTCATATCAATCATTATATATCCTTATATTAAAATATAACACTTTTATAAGAAAATTCTACTTTCCCACAAGAAAATTCTACTTTTCTATTAACAGAGAAAGTAACATCCACTTTCTTATCTCTTTCTGTCTATCGGACGGTACAAGGTCTGTCGGAAAAGTCCTATAACTAGATTACATTGAATTATTATTGAAAGTCAAGAGGGAATGGATATTAGGCATATCTGACATCAAATAAAATAGTAAGGAAAGAGCAGATAGTAATGAGTAATGAGCAAAGAGAAGAGAGGAATGGGGCTTTGCTATAGCGACTTGGGTTGTTTTCTACGTTTGTGTTCATGGGTAGGATTATAGCATACGGCACAATTACACGCAAGAGGGAAATTACAAAGAATAGTTAGCAGTTAGCAGGTAGCAGTTAATAGTTAGCAAAGGGAAGATGGGCGGGCGAGGGCTGGGCACGGAGGCTAGGCGCAGGTGTCAGGCATCGGGGCAGAGTCAGGGCGCGAGGGCTAGGCGCGGTGTCAAGAGGAAAGAGCAGTTAGCAGAGAGCAGGTAGCAAAGGGAAGGCGGGCGGGCGGGGTCAGGGCACGAGGGCTGTGGCGCGGTGTCAAAGACGGAGTGCCAGACGTGGGTTGGGGGTGGCTGGAGACAGGGGGGCGCACTACAAGGGCGACTGTTTGCCATCCTCCATTTTGGAAAACCGCGCCCCCCCCCCTCCTTATGATACCTGCCTTGCAACGGCGCTTTATGAGGGTGTCAGTGTCAGAGGTCGATTATGGCTAGGAATCGGGGTCAATTATGGTTAGGAATTGAGGTCGATTATGGCTAGGAATTGAGGTCGATTATGGCTAGGAATTGAGGTCGATTATGGTTAGGAATTGAGGTCGATTATGGTTAGGAATTGAGGTCAATTATGGCTAGGAATTGAGGTCAATTATGGCTAGGAATTGAGGTCAATTCCAGCAAGAAATCGGGGTCGATTCTAGTAAGGTGTCAGAGGTCGATCATTCTTCTAACAACGCGGAGGTTCCGCTTGTTTACAAGCGCACCCTTCGGGTGTTTAAAAGCGTCCTACTCCGCTCTTTCTTCTAATAACGAATAGGTTCCGCTTGTTTACAAGCGTAACCGTCAAGACGGGGTCAGCGGTACTACCTTTCGTATAACGCCCGTTGTGAAGTATTTAAACACCCGAAGGGTGTTGAAGATTTTGGGGATTTCTATTATACTTCGGGAAATGAAGGAAATTACCAATAACGAAAGGGCTGACGTGCTTGTTCACGCCTTGCCTTATATCCAACAATTTCAAAGAAAAACTATTGTTGTCAAATACGGCGGAAACGCCATGATAAACGAAGAACTCAAAGCCGCAGTCATCCAAGACGTGATACTCATGTCTTGCGTGGGTATCCGTACCGTGCTGGTACACGGAGGAGGTCCTGAAATCGACTCTATGCTCAGACTAGTCGGTAAGGAAAGCCGATTCGTCAACGGACTGCGCTACACCGATGAAGAAACTATGGAAATAGTCCAGATGGTTCTTTGCGGAAAAGTCAACAAAAATATCGTGTCCCTCATAGAAAGACAAGGCGGCAAGGCAATGGGCATCTGCGGCATAGACGGCGGATTATTGAAAGCAAAGCGTATAGACGAAACCGCCCTCGGACTAGTCGGGGAAATAGAAACAGTAAACAACGCCATTCTTAACACCCTCATAGACGGCGGCATGATCCCCGTGATTTCTTCGGTGGCAGTAGAAGAAACCACAGGCTGTAGTATCAACGTCAACGCAGACACAGCGTCCGCGAAAATAGCCGCCAGTCTCGGCGCGGAAAAACTCATCCTTATGACCGACGTGCACGGCATCCTACGAGACGTGAACGATCCAGACTCCCTCATAAGAGTGCTCCCCAAAGATAAGATCCCTAGTCTAAAAGACACAGGCATCATAAACAAAGGGATGATCCCAAAACTAGACTGCTGTTCCTTCGCCCTCGACGCAGGCGTGCGCCGCGCCCATATCATAGATGGACGGTTACCCCACGCGCTGTTGGTGGAACTCTTCACAGACGAAGGCGTCGGAACAATGATTGAATAGCAATATGGAATATTACGGAGACGATTCTCCAATCGCGGCGCTTGCGACAGGCGCCGGCGAAAACGCGCTTGCCATTATCAGAACCTCTGGGAAAAATTGCCTGCAATTATTATCCTCCCTATTCTCAAATCCACAAAAACTCCTCTCCGCTCCGGGCAACTCCGTTGTCTTAGGGTGGATTCTCTCTAATCCCTCGCCGTTGTCAAACGAGGAGGGCGAAGCCGAGAGAGTCGATCAGGTTCTCATCTCCGTATTCCGTGCGCCGAAGTCTTTTACCGGCGAGGATTGCGCGGACATCTCATGCCACGGCGGAAGCGCCACGGTGAACGGCGTCCTGTCTAGCCTGCGAGCCGCTGGATTCAGGGATAGCCTCCGCGGGGAATTCACCTTCCGCGCGTTTATGAACGGTAAGATCGGACTCACACAGGTGGAATCCGTCATGGAGATAGTGTCTTCAAGAACCGAAAGAAGCCTGCAAAACGCGGTTAAGCGACTCTCCGGCGCTTTGGAAAGGGAGATTAGCGCTATCAAAGAACACCTCGTAGAGGCGCTTGCGGCTGTGGAGATTTTTCTGGACTATTCCGAAGACGAAATCCCGGATAACGAAGACGAAAAATCCGGCGCTCTACCAAAAAAGCCGCTGGTACAAGACTGCCTCCAACGTTTGCGGGAACTTTCCGCGTCTTTCCATATGGAACGGCTCTATCAAGACGGCGCATCTGTGGTAATTGCCGGGCGACCTAACGCAGGAAAGTCTAGCCTGTTCAACCGCTTGGTCAAACAGGATCGTTCTATCGTAGCGGACGCGCCCGGTACTACCCGCGACTATATTGAAGCGTATATCGCGGTACAAGGCGTTCCGATTCGGCTTGTCGATACCGCAGGGTTGCGTAAGACAGAGAACGCGGTTGAAAGAATCGGCGTGGAATATACTCAAAACTTGACGAAATCAGCGGACGTATTGATCTACGTCGTTGACGGCGTGGAAGGGTTGACCGTTGAAGACAGGGTTTTTCTTGACGGCGTTAGCAGTGCGCAGGCAACAGAAGCGGAAAAAGTTATTACTGTGTTTAATAAAGCCGACTTACTGGAACAAGCTGGCTGTCTTTGCGTTTCAGCGAAAACAGGACAGGGGCTTGACGATTTGGCGCAAGCTATTGTTCAAGCATTGCGCGTTTCAGGGGATGAATCCACAACGTCCGTCGGCATTGCGTCTGTCCGCCAAAAAGACCTCATTGATAGCGCGGTTGATTGTCTGTCTTCCGCGCTCGCGCTTTCTGAAAAGAGGGAGCCGCTCGACGTTATTGCGCCGCTTGTGCGGACGGCAATAGACGCGCTTGGTGAAATCACCGGACAAGTATCAACAGCCGATATTCTGGAAACCATGTTTAGCAAATTTTGCGTGGGTAAATGAGCCAACGAGGTTTACTCTTCCGCGTTCCACACATCGGACCCGTCTCTGGAACGATAAGACCAGAGACCGTTCCTTGCCGTTGCCGCGAAGAGGGTCCCTTTTGAATCCTTGGCTTGGACGATGTCAGTAACAACGTGTATGCCGATAGTGGAATCGTATTTGTCCTCGTTTGAGAGGGTTGAGGGTGAATGATCGTCTTGTTCTCTGGAAGCGCCCGGTTTGTACCAGTTTATTATTTTCACCTTTGCGGGGTCATCTTTATCCCTCGGCAAAGCGCCGTTCTTAAGGGCGATCTCTCGATAACCAAGGTCCGTGGACGTTGAAGTTGAAGAGCGTTGATGAATTCCGATGAGGAGGAGTTGATCCGTCCCCCACAAACTCATTGCCCCGGTAAGGTAGTGCCCAACGGATACCGCGGATTGGAACTTGTTTGAGTCGCCCCACAGAATTTCGCCGCCTCTCGTAACCGTGACTATCTCATTCCCAACAACGAGGATGCCGACTGTGTTCTTGTTTGTGGAACCGGTAATCGCTTCTAGAGCGAGAGTCTCGCTGTTGTGAGAAAAATCCACGCCGTCGTACGTGAAAACGCCTTTTTCAGCGACCGCGAGATAATAAACTCCCCCAAGGGACGCCGCGCCCATAAGTATCTTACCGGGTTCCATCGTCTTTTTTTCGACGCCATCGCCGTCATATGCGCTCACTGTGGTTTTTGTCGAGGCGAATATCAGTCCGGTTGTTCCGTCTCCGGCTCCCTTTATGGTTTCAAAATCGCCGTCCACGACTTTTTCCCACGCCTGACCGTTGTATTTCATAATACGGGTAGGTTCCATCGGCTCGCCGATCAGCGCGAATAAACTTACGGTATCGGTGGCTAGTTCAAGGATTTTCCCACCCGGCGCGGGTAGGCGTTTCCATGAATCGTTTGCGTATTCATGCACGGTCTTGCCCATTTTGCTTGCCGAATATAACGCATTGCCTAATTCAACGATAGCGGTCGGTCCTCCCATGATTCGGGGATCGGTCGCCTCCACTTCCTGTGAAATCTTGTAAAAGATGTGGTCTTGGTCGCAGGCAAAAAACGCCGTGATGGTTAATAGGGACGATACTATCAGAAAGAGTCTCTTTATCATTAGAATTCCTTTGTTTTAAGCGGGCGCGGGAAGGAAGGGATTCAAGCAATAACAACCCGCTGTTTCATTAAAAGTGATATTTTACGGAAATCGTTATTTCCAAGAAATGTCCTGTTATGTCTTTTCTGCTTTCACTGACCCATTCGGGAACTATCCACCATGCGGAGTTCAGCCCGAAAGACCAATCAGGACTAAATCTAAAGAAGATTGAAACCATAGGCTTCAAGAAAAAGCCGAAGTAGTCGGTTTCAAGGTATTTTTGAGTTGCGGCGCCGAACATGACTGAGAAGGGGAATTCAAATCTTCCGAGAACAAACTCATATCCTATCCGCAGTCCAAACGGGACGATATAAAGCATATTTTCGCCGAGGGTAGCCGCAAACATACCGCCTATCTCGCCGCCTAAAAAGAAGTGCGAAGCAAGGTAATAGTTATACGCCAGAGACAGCATACTGCCCGCATTGACGTTATTTACGGTTTGCCCTTCTCTTCCGTTAAAGAAAAGCGGCAAAACAAGCCCCACTGATATGGCGAAATTTTGTTCGCCGCTTGTGTAGAGAGAGGGCGCTTCAACGTCCCATTCCTCAATGGGAACTTCTTCTTCGTCTTGGGCGAATGTGGGAAACAAACAAAAAACAATTAAAAAGAAGGCTATCGCCTTGTACATCAGCATCTCCTATGGGTCGTTTCTAACAATCTGATTTTCTAGAAACGTCTTGGATTTTCAATAGTTCAAATAATATAACATAAACAATCACTCTTATTCAATAGTTACGGGCGGGGATTCTCTGATTGGGCGGCGTTCTTTTTATTTTAAAATCGTCAGAAAAAGGTAAAAATGTCTTGACAAATAAAGATAAATTCTGTATGCTAGTGATGTTTTTGGCGCCGTACCCAAGCGGTAAGGGAGAGGTCTGCAAAACCTTTATACAGCAGTTCGATTCTGCTCGGCGCCTTTTTTCCAATCAATAAATCGTTCAATCCCGCGTTTCGTTCTTCTATAAAACAGCTTTAGTATTTGTCTTATTATTTATGAATAACTCTTCTGATCATGGTAATGAGCAGAGAGCAATGAGCAATGAGCAAAGTATATTTGATAAAGTCTAAAGACAACGGGTCAATGTCTTTCTCTTTGCCCTTTACTGACACCAACGCGCCTGATACCGCGTAGCAAGCCCTGCCTGATACTGCCCGTCTTCCTTTACTCACTGCTCATTACTCACTACTCACTGAAGACAACGGGTCATTGTCTGAAGACAACGGGTCATTGTCTGAAGACAACGGGTCATTGTCTGAAGACAACGGGTCATTGTCTGAAGACAACGGGTCATTGTCTGAAGACAATGGGTCATTGTCTGAAGACAATGGGTCAATGTCTGAAGACAACGGGTCATTGTCTGAAGACAACGGGTCAAAGTCTACAGACTGCGAGTCAAAGTCTGAAGACTGCGAGTCAAAGTCTACAGACTGCGGGTCAAAGTCTACAGACTGCGAGTCAAAGTCTACAGACTGCGAGTCAAAGTCTACAGACTGCGAGTCAAAGTCTGAAGATAATATGATAGGATTTTCAAATCCTGCTCTGGGATTTTAAGACCCTGCCCCGCTTTCATATTCTCGTATTAGCGAGAGAAAAGCGGTTCCGTAGCGTTTTAGCTTTACCACGCCTACGCCTGATACAAGCAGGAATTCGTCTTGAGTCTTGGGCTTCCTGCGGCACATATCCATCAAAGAAGCATCGGAAAACACGATGTAGGACGGCGTTTTCGCGGCTTGGGCAAGGGTCGTCCGTAAAGAACGCAGTTTCTCAAAGAGGTCTTTATCAAAAAGTTGCGGCGCGGGAACATTTTCTCGGTGGAGGGGCTTGGTTTCTGCCTTCGGGAGGGTCATTTGTATGGGTTTTCGCTCAAACACGATCTCACTGGCGCGGGAAGCGGAGCGGACGATAGGAAAATCTCCTGTTTCGACGATCAAATACTCCTGTTCAATGAGAAAATCCAGAATCGTCCGTATTGTTTGGAGCGGCGCGTCCGCCATGATTCCATAGACGCTGAGTGTGTCAAGACGCAAATTCTGTATCTTCTCGTTATTGCTTCCCCGCAAAATATCAATGATCATGGTTTTTCCAAAACGCCTGCCCCGTTGTTCCAAACGCAGGACGCACGAGACGATCTTCTGCGCTTCAATCGTAATATCCGTAGCTTCAAGCGAGGTGCAGTTCGAGCAATTACCGCAAAAAGCGGGCGCCTTTTCCCCAAAATACCCAAGTAGCCGCTGCCGCAGACATTCGGTTCCTGTCGCATACCAAGTAATCTCTTTCAAGAGTTGCAGATTGTGCTGAATGAGCGTTTCGTCCATCTCCGCGTTATCATCGCCCGAATGTTTGATGAGGAAGTCGTTGACATAGACGTCCCGCCCGTTGTAAAAAAGCACACATTCCGCGCGCTCGCCGTCCCGTCCCGCTCTGCCCGCTTCTTGATAGTAGCTCTCGATGTTCTTGGGCATATTGTAATGAATCACAAACGACACGTTTGACTTATCGATTCCCATGCCAAAAGCGTTAGTCGCAACCATGACGGTCTTTCGGTCGTAGAGAAAATCATCTTGATTCTCCCGTCG
>JAISEA010000101.1 GCA_031264475.1 Treponema sp.
GTTTGGTGGGTTTTACTGGGGGAGATGGCGGGTCATGCGACTTATTCTCGCCAATCGCTTAAATTGGATAAATACCGCCTGTGGCTTTCCTGTAGCCGTGAGTTGACGTGGGTGTATAACTGGGTCGTGGTCAAATCTGTATGACCAAGAAGTTCTTGAACGCTTCGCAAGTCCGCGCCGCCTGCAAGTAATTCCGTGGCAAAGGTGTGACGGAGCGTGTGCAGTTTGGAACTGTAGCCCGTCAGATGAGCAATGACCTTGTAGTTCTGCCACATAGTCTTTCGAGAGAGCCGCTTGCCGTTTCTACTCAAGAACAATGCCTGTGGCGATAGCCCTTGACGCTTCGCAGGCGCAACCAACGTGGGACGCGCTTCTTTTAGGTAGCGCCGCAACCAAAATTCAGCGGTTTCTCCAAAGATCACGAGTCTTTCTTTAGCGCCCTTGCCCCAGACTCTCGCAATCTTTTCCGCGAAGTCAATATCCCTCACGTTAAGCGAGACAGCTTCGGATACGCGCAAGCCAGCGGAATAGATAAGTTCATAAATGGCGCGATTGCGGACGCCAAGCGGAGTCTTCGTGTCAATAAGAAGGAACAGCCTGTCTACAGCCTCTTTGCTCAACACCGCGGGCAAACGGAATTTCGGACGAGGCGTCTCCAAAATATCCGCGGGATTGTCCTTGCGTAGGTCATCGTCAATGATGAATCGGAAAAACGAGCGGAGCGCTGAAAGGGATTTCGCAGTCGAACGGAGCCCGTCTACCTCGCGGCGTTTCTCTAAATAGTCGGTTATTTGCTGTGCGGAAACATCCGCGACATCGATACCCGCGGATTTCATCCATGATAAGAAGAGCTTGATTTCAAGACCATAGGTTTCCCCAGTCAGAGGGGAACGTCTCTCTGTCAACACGAGGCGGTCAAGGTATTTTTCAATGAGTCTATCGGCGCAGATCATTGCGGGCTCCAAAAACCTTGTGGTTGAGGAATACGCCGAGATAATCGCTCGTGGATTTGATATTATCGTAGAGGGTATAGCGTTCAAAGCGCGCGTCCAGGCTTATGTATTTTGAGAAGGTAATTCGCAAGCCCCCGGTAAAGCCAAAGGCGACGCTGAAAGGTTCTCCGCCTATCGCGCCCAATGCCGCGGGCGTGAACTCGAATAGCGCGTATATCCCGCCTTTGCCTCGGATGGGCACGCCTGCCCATATACTCATATTCATCACTCTAAAGAAGAACTCATCGGAGAGACTGACCTTGGACGTTTCTTCCGTCTTGTCAAAATCAAAACCAAAGATGAAGTCTAATTGCTCAAAGCCGATGCCAAAGAAACTCGATTCATAGGAGAGAATCAAAGGGGGATAGGGGAGTTTTATACCTAAAGAAATCGGCGATGAAAGCCTGATGAACATATTTTTATAATCAACGCCCATTTTCCAAAAGAAGCCGATTTGCGGGAGATCGTAGAGGCGGTAGTTGAATAAAGGCGCATCCCATTTGGCAATGTTAAGCCTGAAACGGTTTTGGAAGGTCTCCAGCCGCTCTTGTCTTTCAGCGGCGCGCTCTGCTTTGCGCCGCTTTGTCTCCGCGACGTCGGTAAGCAGGCTTTCGAGTCTTTTATCGTCTTTAGAAACGGTTACCATTTCTATTGCCTCGATCCCCATACTCCCGACGTTTATGGCTCGAATAGATAGTTCATAGGACTTCTTGTCTATTTCCCTGAAAGAACCTGTAATTATGTTCCCCACCCCAAGCTCGTTGCCTATAGATTGAGCTTCGCTGTCGTTCACCGCGCCTGACGCTTGATAGGCTTGCTCGGCGTGGGCTTTCTCAAGAGCCTCGTTATTGCGCTCTACAACGCTTATTTTGCTATTTATGAATTCAGCCGTCAAATGGTTGATAATGTACTCTGAGAGTTTATCTGAATCTGATTCGATGTTTATGACTGCTATTTTCCTGTTGGAAACGGTATTCGTCTCGTCTAAAAACCGCGTGATAAGTTTATCGGAGATGTTTTGGGCGATCTGTCGGACGCCTTCATCCAAGGTCCCGCCTTCCGCGTAAAGACGTCCACCTAATATAAACGTCGCGGCTAATGCCAAGAATAGTTTCTTCATGACTATCTTTACTATCCTTCGTTGTTTTGGATATGTTTTCTCGCTCGGAAAAAGGCAGGCTCGTCAAGGTCTGCGGGATAGGTGTTTCTCGGTGTGTAAAATTCAGTGGGTTTAGAGCGTCCTCCGATTAAATTTTCCCAATCGCGTCCTGATATGACGTCTCCGCTCTTCTTCTCCGGCGCAGGCTCTCCCTGCTTTATGGGTGATTTTACGGTCTTGTTTTGAAATCCTGTGGCGATGACCGTTACCTTTATCTTGTCGTCCATATCGTCTCCATAGCTTGCGCCTGAGATGATGACGGCGTTAGGGTCCGCGTTGGCTGTGATGATCTTAACGGCTTCGTCAAATTCTGTAAGGGATAAGGTCTTCTGATCGCCCGTTACATTGACGAGAATGTGGGTCGCCCCTTCGATAGATGTATCTTCCAGCAGTGGGTTGTCAATGGCTTGCGAAGTAGCGTCCGCCACGCGGTTGTCTCCAGAGCCAAAGCCTATGCCCATGAGCGCATCTCCCTGATTTTTTATGGTGGTTTCAACATCCGCAAAGTCAATGTTTATGAGACCTGTTTCCGTGATAATGTCTGAAATACCCTGTACGCTCTGACGAAGCACGTCGTCCGCCTTGAAAAAGGCTTCCATGATGGGCATATTCCGTCCCACGATGCTTAAAAGATGCTGGTTCGGGATGACGATAAGCGAATCGACTCCTTCCCGCAGTTTGGCTATTCCATCATCGGCAAGCTTCCGCTTATGGTGCCCCTCAAAGTCGAAAGGTTTGGTCACGATGCCTATAGTGAGAGCGCCGAGTTCTCGTGCGACTTGGGCGATTACCGGTGCGGAACCCGTGCCCGTGCCGCCGCCCATTCCCGCGGTTACAAACACCATGTGCGCGCCCCGCAAAACGTCCGCTATCTTTTCACGGTCCTCATTAGCCGCCTTCTCGCCGATTTCAGGTTTGCCACCCGCGCCCCTGCCCCCTGTAAGCTTGGAGCCTATCTGAACCTTGATATTAGCTTTGCATTTGTTCAAGTCCTGCACATCGGTATTTGCGACAATAAACTCAACGCCATGCAAACCACATTCTATCATTCGATTCACCGCGTTAGAACCACCGCCACCTGTGCCTATAACTTTGATATATGCAGGAGTCGTATTCAATACTTTGTCATCAAGAACTTCGACGTTCATAAATCCCCCCCAATCCCAAATTATATGATAGTCTATCTGTTTTTACAATTATTTTCAAGGTCTTTTTACTTTTTTTTAACCTTTTTGCTAGACACACTATTCAAGATTCTCATAGAAGAGAATTTAATTTAAACTTTAGTAAACCATGAGACAGATGGAGACATTTGTTAATAATTTCGCGCCTATTAGTGAATACATCGCTCTGAGATTTAAACCGCGGAGGATGCAGGGAACTCATCGCGGGGTAAAGTCTTCAACTCTTTTCTTTGGTAAACCTTGCGTCCCCTGTGGTTTATGTGGAAGGCGGCGAGGAAGTCCAGCAAGGGCTTTTCCCAAGACTGATCTTGCCCTTCGGAGAGAAATTTCCTGTAAAGGGTTAAAATATGTTCCCGAATGAGAGCCGCGTCTGGTTCTGGGATCGTTCCGTCTGTGAAGAGGCAGGCGGTAAGCGCCTCGATTTCATGCGGGGGAAAGAGCGCTTCGTCGAAACGGGAGAGGGCGTAGAAAGCCGCGGCTACACAATTAACGCTATGCTGTTTCACGTAAAGCACCGATTCGATAATAGCGAGCGCGCCGTCTTTGAGTTCGTTTTTCTGCCTCTCAAAGGCGGATGTGGAAACCACAAACTTCTTATATGCAAACACAACCACCATTACGTGTAGGCTCGGTATGCACATGAGATGCGGATCAAAGGCGTGAATCAACATAAAACGAAACGTTCTCAGGTAACGTGGGCGTTTTGTAGTTGACAAATGTTTCGCATATACCTCCGCGGCGAAAGCGTACAGTTTCCCGATGGACGCTACAAAATCCGCGGCTTCTTTCTTACTCCCTATTTTCAGCAAGAAATTCGCCGCCCGTACCCAAAACGCCGTAAAGTCCAGATAGATATTTATTTTTGAGGGTAGAAAAGGGATTTTTTCGTCTAGGATATGGTCTACATTTACCACAGGTACATTCCGCAATAGCTTCGCCTTGTACTGTCGAAAGAAGAAGTTGTAAAAAATCTTTCTGACGCAAGGCGAACAAACTTTACTCGTTATTTTATCCCAAAAGAGCGAGAATACGCATCTTTGAGCCGATAGGGATGAAATTTTTCTGTTTTTCTCCATTTTTTCCTTGTTATGATAAAGATAATCATATTCTCTGTTTGTATCAAGGGGTTTTAACTCGTTACAACAATTAACAGGGTATCTAACGTTTTCGTGCTTTCTGTAGCGAGTAAAAACTATGGCGACTGTTTAGAATCTGTAAGGCAACCGCAAGGTAATTCGCTTGACATTATTAGGGGTTTCCATTATTATCATATCCAACGTCTGAAGACGTATTCCATGCGCCCGCAGTTATGAAGACGGCGGAGCGGATTGTTGTATCCCCCTGACTACGGAAGATGAACTTCCATTTCAATCATCCTATATGCATAAAACCATTGTAGTAATAGACGGCATGGGCGGAGGAATCGGCGCCCAACTGATTTCACGCCTGAGAGAAACACTTGACGAGAAACAGGATATTATTGCGCTCGGCGCGAACTCTGGCGCGACTGAACGTATGCTCAAAGCTGGTGCGACAAAAGGCGCAACCGGTGAAAACGCGGTCAAAGTATCGGTACGCTTAGGCGATTTTATCGTAGGACCAATCGGTATTGTTATCCCGAACAGTATGATGGGTGAAATTACGCCTGACATGGTAGGCGCTATCCTCGCCGCTCCGGGCGAGCGGATATTGTTGCCCCTGAAAAACGAACACTTTACGCTACCCGGACTTGAGTCGATGCCGTTTGCCAAGGCTGTCGAGCTGGCAGTGGACGCGGTAAAAGAACGGATTACCAGAGGAGAGGTATGAAGACGCAAAACGAAAAATACCAGCGGCTCTGTTCTCTGATTGGCGAAAAAGGAGCGGTCGCGGTCGCTTTTTCAGGCGGCGTTGACAGCTCTTTGCTCTGCGCCGCCGCGTTTGACGCGCTGGGCGGTAAGGCGCTTGCTGTTACGATTGTCTCCCCGATGTTGCCCGCGAGTGAAGCGGCGGACGCGGAACGTATCGCGGGACTCATCGGCATTGAACATATACTGTTGCGATCTTCTGATATTGAAGCCGATGTAGCGCCTAACCCTGTTGACCGATGCTATTATTGCAAGAAACACGAGTTCGGCGCGATTGTTGATTACGCCAAAACACGCGCTATCAACACCGTGCTGGATGGTTCCAATGCGGATGATGAGGACGATTACCGCCCCGGCTTGCGAGCGGTAGAGGAATTGGGCGTGATAAGTCCGTTACGGGAGGCGGGGCTTACCAAGGCGGAAATCCGCGCTCTTTCAAAGGAACGTTCCCTGCCGGTATGGGATAAACCAGCGTTTGCGTGTCTTGCCTCGCGTATCCCCTACGGAGAACCTATTGATACCGAAAAACTCGCGGAAATCGAGAAAGCGGAAGCCATACTCACGGCTGCGGGTTTCCGTCAGATAAGGGTGCGCCGTCATAGTGTAAGGGGAGGCGCTCTTGCCCGTATAGAAGCCGCGCCGGAAGAACGGAGCAAGTTATTTGATACCGCGCTCATGGACGCACTCTCCCAAAAAATCAAAGAAATCGGTTTTCTCTACGTCGCGTTTGAACTTTCCGGTTATGAAACAGGCAGTATGAATGTGGCGCTGAAAGGTATAAAACCGAAAGGAACAAGAGGAAAATTATGAAAACACTGCATTTTGATTGCTTCGCCGGCATTTCAGGCGATATGACGTTGGGAGCCTTAGTTGATCTCGGCGTTGAAGCTGATTATGTATGCTCCGAACTACAGAAGCTACCGGTTGAAGGCTGGACGCTTGATTTTTGCCGTGACGAGCGTTGCGGCATTACCGGTATAAGGGCTGTGGTAACGGTTCGTAACACGCAGAGTCATCACGAACACAACCACGAGCATCACCACGAACACAACCATTGGAAAGATATACGACGCCTTATCAAAGAATCGGGCATACGCGAAGGAGCAAAAGACCGGGCGTTGGATATTTTTACGCGCATTGCCGAGGCGGAAGCCGCGGTTCATGGAGTGCCGGTTGACGAGGTTGCGTTTCATGAAGTCGGCGCTCTGGATTCCATCGTTGATATTGTCGGCGCGGCGATTTGTCTTGATATTCTTGCTCCCGACAGAATCACCTCGTCGGCAATTGAGTTGGGCGGCGGCTTTGTTACCTGCGAACATGGCGTTCTGCCGGTTCCAGCTCCGGCGACGCTTAAAATATGTAGGGGGCTTCCGGTAACAACAGGAGGCTTCAATAAAGAAATGACTACGCCGACTGGCGCGGCAATTCTCGCGTCCTGTGTTGACGAATTCATCACCTGCGGGCGGTTTATGGAATTAAAAACCGCCTATGGCATCGGAATGAGGAAACTTGATAAGCCGAATGTGTTAAGGGTCTCGTGGCGTGAAGAAGAGGCGTTGGGCAAGGGATCGCTGTTGCGTAGTGAATCGCTTATCCAGCTTGAGAGCGCTCTTGACGATATGACCGGCGAGGCGCTCGGCTTTTTGATGGATCGGCTTTTTGACGCGGGCGCTCTTGACGTTACATTTACTCCCTGTACTATGAAAAAATCCCGTCCAGGGGTCATTATCACGGCTCTCTGCGGAGAGAAAGCGCTTACCGCGGTGCGTGAAACGTTTTTTATCCATTCTTCTACGCTCGGCTTCCGTGAATTCCGAGTTGATCGGCTTTCTTTGCCACGGACTGAGGAACAGAAAGAAAGCCCGCTCGGCGTTGTCCATGTAAAAACCGCTTTTCTTGGCGGAAAACCGACACATTCAAAAATTGAGTTTGACGACAGGGCGCGGCTTGCGCGGGAAAACAACATCACACTGGAGCAGGCTGAAAAGCGCATACGCGGAGAGGAACCGGGCTATGGGAAGTAGCGATACGCCGATTTCCGCAATTTCCACCTTCGCCTGCATTGACGCTGAACGACAGGAACGTATCGGCTACCCTGAAGCCGTATACTGCGCGGGAAAAACCGATAGCCAGTCTTTTGAGATCATACGATCCCTGCACGAGCGGGGTATACCGGTTCTGGCGACAAAGGCGAATCCCGCGCTTGCCTCGCACGTTCTTGCCGCCTTTCCCGGCGCGATATGTGATGAAACAGCGCGGACCATTACACTCGGCGTATTCTGTGAACCGCGGAATCGACAGGGTTTGATTTCGGTTGTATGCGCTGGAACCTCGGATATTCCGGTGGCTATGGAAGCGGTACGCACCGCGGAATTTTTCGGCAGTATGACGGAACTCATCTGCGACGTGGGAGTCGCGGGCATACATCGGCTTTTTTCCCGCCTCAGCGACATCCGTAAGGCGCGGGTCATTATTGCGGTTGCTGGTATGGAAGCCGCTTTGTCCAGCGTCTTGGCAGGGCTGGTATCAGCGCCGATCATCGCAGTTCCCACAGGAACCGGTTACGGCGCATCCTTCGGGGGTTTAGCCGCGCTCCTTGGTATGCTGAACGCCTGCGCTCCCGGTATTTCTGTAGTAAATATTGATAACGGCTTTGGAGCCGGTTATCAGGCAAATATGATAAATAAGTTGGGAGGCGCGTGAGCGAATGGGGGACGCACCGCCGTCCCTTAAAATGCTTGGTTACAATCCCCACGCGGTCATACGTACGGAATCGGCAAAGAGCGTTGCAGGAGCGTCATTGATTGCAAGCGCAACGGCGTCAACCGCCCCACAACGTGGCGGTCAAACGAAACAACCGTTACGATGTAGATAAGCGTTGCACCGATTTTTACCCTGGTATGCAGTCTTTCTTGTCCTAGATATGAACCATCTTGTCCTAGATATGACCTATCTTGTCCCGGATATGAACCATCTTGTCCTAGATATGACCCATCTTGTCCTAGATATGAACCATCTTGTCCCGGATATGAACCATCCTGTCCTAGATATGAACCATCTTGTCCTAGATATGAACCATCTTGTCCTAGATATGAACCATCTTGTCCCGGATATGAACCATCCTGTCCCGGATATGAACCATCCTGTCCCGGATATGAACCATTGCTCATTATTCTTTGCTCCCTGCTCATTACTACCTGCTACCTATTATTTGGCAGCGGCTTTTTTTCGTTTAAGCAGGTATAATACCGCTCCCAGAGCGCCCGCAATAGCACAGGTAATGAGTGAACCGACAATGCCCGCAACCGTTGTTCCGCTTACCGATCCGTTTTCTCCGTCCACGCGGTAATCGTAATTAGAGCCGCGGCGCGTTCAAATACCGCTCCTTCCGCTTCTATGTCTGCCGTGGAACCTCTGGGTTCTGATTCGGAAACTCTAGGTTCTGACTCGGAACCTCTAGGTTCTATCTTGGAACCTCTAGGTTCTGACTCGGAACCTCTAGGTTCTGCCGTGGAACCTCTAGGTTCTATCTTGGAACCTCTAGGTTCTGACTCGGAACCTCTGGGTTCTGATTCGGAAACTCTAGGTTCTATCTTGGAACCTCTAGGTTCTGACTCGGAACCTCTAGGTTCTATCTTGGAACCTCTAGGTTCTGACTCGGAAACTCTAGGTTCTGCCGTGGAACCTCTAGGTTCTATCTTGGAACCTCTAGGTTCTGACTCGGAACCTCTAGGTTCTATCTCGGAACCTCTAGGTTCTGCCGTGGAACCTCTAGGTTCTATCTTGGAACCTCTAGGTTCTGACTCGGAACCTGTAAGTTCTAACTCGGAACCTCTAGGTTCTGTCTTGGAACCTCTAGGTTCTGACTCGGAACCCCTAGGTTCTGACTCGGAACCCCTAGCGTTGTGTCTTCTTTCAAGAAGGATGTAGCGGACGGCTTTTCGCCCCGAAATGACGTGTTATGCAGGAAATCAGCTTTTCGTACACCCGTACCAAGTTCTGATCTTACGAGATCAAGAAGCGATTTTTCGCGGGTGGAAAAACATTTCTGCTAGACAGTATAGAAGGGGACATCTCCATTTACTGCGATCCCGTTTGAGATTTTAGTCAGGTATACGTGGGAAAGGGGATAATCCTGAAAAAATTAAAATATTTCGCAAAAAAGTAAAGCAATTCTCACGGCGTTTCCTTATAGATAGTAAGAAACAGCCGAGCGATTTCTGCACGGCTGTCGCACGTTTTTAATCAGGAGGCTTTATGAATAATTTAAATTCCATTCTCATTGAAGGGAATCTCGTCAAGGACCCGCTGTTTAAATCAACAGCCAAAGGAACGCCTTTGTGCACGTTCAGTCTTGCATCCAACCGCGTTTATAAACAGGA
>JAISEA010000128.1 GCA_031264475.1 Treponema sp.
AACTGCGGCGGTAAAGTCGCCCTCGTGCGGCACAGACGCGCCCCACTCTATATTTTCATTATTACATAACACCATTTTAAGGCTGGTGGACCCGATATTTATTCCTAAAGTTTTCATAGATACATAATACTAAAATTAGCAAATATTTGCAAGTATTCAGCCAATTATTTATCTATGCTTGTTGAGGCAAGTGTAGCCTCGAACAACGCGGAGGAACCCCGCTTGTTCAAGCGTAGCCGTCAGGTCGGGGTCAGTGGAACCCCCTTTCTTATATCGCCCTGTGTGAAGTATTAGAACACCCGAAGGGTGGGGGGCGCTATTTCCAAAACAAAGATGGCTCACCAAAAACCTAGTGTCGCGCCCCCCTGTCTCCAGCCCCGCGTGCGCGGGTCTTCCGCCACCCCCCACACCCACAGGGTGTCTGATGCCGCAACCCCGTAGTAAACCCCCCAACGGCGATTTTTTTTATTTCTCCCCTTGCTTTTTCTACGTTTTTCTGTATACTGTTGTACTATATACAACACGTATGAACGCAAAAGACTCTTATTACAAGAGTTAAGGACGCTATCACCAGAGTTAAGAGCCTTATCACCGAAGTTAATGGCGCTAACATCGAAGTTAAGCCTCTTATCATCGGAGTTAATGGCGCTAACATCGGAGTTAAGAGCCTTACCGTCGGAGTTAAGGATGCTAACATCGGAGTTAAGAGTCTTAACTCCAGAGTTAAGGACGCTATTATATCGGGTAGCGTCAATCAATGAGGAAGGAGAGGTCTATGAGTTTAATACCTCCTAGAGAAAAGAATCTCGTGGATTGGAGTGAGAACCTTATCGCCGTATCCATGGCGCACAAAAAGGAATGGAACCTATCGGAGGCAAAACTCGCGGAGTTGCAAGCCTTGCATGACGAGGTGAAGGATTTGTACGAGCTGTGTCAGACTGCGTGCTACACCAAGTTGGATATGCAGGTGAAGAACGAGAAGAAGCAACAGCTCATCCGCCTTATAAAGGTCTTCGTGCGGAACAACTTACAGAACAACGACGCAATGACGGACAACGGACGCAAGGCTTTGGGCATCCCGATCTACGACAACAAGCATACGCCTGTACCTGTGCCTGAGGGTATTCCAGAGATCGAGGTAGAGATGCCGCATCTGCGGACCCTGCGGATCAAGTTTCGTGACGAGCACGCCGAGCGTTGGGGCAAGCCTAAACGTGTTCACGGAGTCGAATGTGTGTGGGAGATCATGGACGAGCCGCCGGTCAGGGTGAAGGAGTTATCCCGCGTCGAGTCTGCGACACGGAGTCCTCTGGAACTGACGTTTGAAGAACACGAGCGCGGAAAGCGAATGTACTTTGCGGCGCGGTGGGAGACCGGAGTAAAGAAAAAAGGCAAGTGGAGCGATATATTCAGCGCCATCATCCCCTGATTAATTAGCAATGAGCAGGTAGCAGGTAGTAAGGAAGATGGGAGAATAAAGAGCAGTTAGTAATTAGCAATTAGTAAAGGAAGACGGTCGAGCGAAGAGCAGAAAAAGGTATCGAGGCGCGGCTCTCTGCTAATTGTTCTCTACTACCTGCTCTTTGCTAACTGCTAACTATTAGTTGTTATTTACTCCCTTTCTAACACCGCCCGTTACGAAGTCGTCTAACAGGCTTCGCCTGCGAAGGGTGCGCGTGCAACAATAGGGCGGAGTTGCAAATGACCGCCACAGAACCCGCATTGTGTACCAATGCGCCAAGAATGGGGTTTAGAACGCCCATAATCGCCAGCACAACGGCGGCGAAGTTCAGGAGCATGGAGGCGCTCAAATTAACAGCAATCGTCCGCATGAGCCGCTTTGACAACAGGATAAGATGATGTATTTCCTTTATGTCGTCTCCAACCAGAACAATGTCCGCGGCTTCTATAGCGATGTCGCTTCCCACGCCGCCCATAGCGATACCCACCGAGGCGGCTTTCAGCGCGAGAGCGTCATTAACGCCGTCTCCCACCATACATACCCTTTCCCCCGCCCGCTGATACTCTGCTATTGCGGCGAGCTTATCCTCAGGCAGACAGTTACATTTCACTTCGGCAACACCAGAAAGAACGGCGATGCGTTCCGCGGCAGGACGCGAGTCTCCGGTAAGCAATACGGTCTCTGTGTTGATTGCGTGAAGCGCCTTTATGGTATGAACCGCGTCCGGGCGAAGAGTATCGGCAAGAGCGATAAACCCAATGACGCCCCGCTCGTCAGCAAGGTAAATCAACGTTGCGCCTTCGGACGCCGCGGCGGTAGTTTCCCCTGAAACCCCGTCAGCCAGCTTCATGCCCGCGTCTTTCAGCAAAGCTTCGTTACCCGCGAGGATACGCCTTCCGTTTACTGACGCGGAAACGCCTTTTCCGGGGATAAGCTCAAAGTCAAGCGGTTCAAAAGGAAGCTTATCACGCTCCTGTTTGTGGAAGCTGACGATGGCTTTACCAAGCGGGTGTTCGGAGCGCAGTTCTACAGCCGCGGCGATTGCTAACAATTCCCTCTCGTTGACGAGTGGGTCAAAACTCCTCACTTGGACGACCGCGGGCTTCCCGTAGGTAAGCGTGCCGGTCTTATCAAAGGCGATACGACTGACGCTTGCGAGCCGTTCCAGCGCGTCTCCCCTGCTTACGAGGATGCCATGTTTTGCGGCGTTGCCGATACCAGCCATAACCGCGGTGGGTGTTGCAAGCACCAAGGCGCAGGGGCAGAACACGACGAGTATGGTAACCGAGCGGATGACTTCACCGGTTACGAACCATGTTACGCCGGCGGCGGCGAGGGCGATAACGACGATCCATGTCGCCCACCTATCCGCGAGACCGACTATCTTCGCCTTGCCCGCGTCCGCCTGTTCCACCAGCCGAATCATACGCTGGAGAGAGCTGTTCTCCCCGGTCTTTTGCGCCGCCATATCAAACGCGCCGAATTGATTAACGGTCCCGCTTAACACGGCGTCGCCTTCGCCCTTGTCCACAGGCAGGGATTCCCCGGTCATAACCGATTGGTCAATCGAGGTTCTCCCTTTGGTGATGACGCCGTCAACCGGGATCGTCTCGCCGGCAAGCACGCGCAAGGTATCACCCGGCTTGACTTCGCCCGCGTTCACGATGGATTCTTCGGCGCCCCGGATGAGTCGCGCGGTTACGGGCTTGAGGGAGACGAGTCTTTCGACGCCGGCGCGGGCTTTGGCAACGGTTCTCTCCTCAAGATACGCGCCGATGGTCATAATGAACGCCACTTCCCCGGCGGCAAATACTTCGCCGATGATAACCGACGCAATCAGCGCGATAGAGACGAGCATATCGGCTTTAATGTCAAACTTGGTAACAAGCCCGACAACAGCTCCTTTGACAATGGGAATCCCGCAGAGCAGAACGGCAAACCAAGCGGCGTCTATCGGCAAGGCGCTAATATTGAAAAAACTGACCGCCAGAGAAACAAAAGAAACACTCATGAGAAGCAGAGCGCGCTTGCCTTCATCTTTTAAAAACATAAACCTTACTCCTTATATACCCCTATGGGTATATGTGATTGATACTCTAATATACCCTACGGGGTATATTTCGTCAAGGTTTATGTCTGTTTTTTATATCATGCGGGAAAAATGCTCTACGGCTTTGGCGAAGTCGGCGATGGTTTTGTCGGCGTCTCCGTGTTCGAGTCCTTCTCTGACGCAGTGGTTGAGGTGTCCTTCTAGGATGACCTGCCCTACCTTATGCAGAGCGCTTTTTACGGCGTTTACTTGAATGAGCACGTCTTCGCAAGGCACGTCCTCATCTATCATCTTGTCGATAGCCTTTATTTGTCCGGCTATTCTATTTAATCGCTTATGCAGATTACCCGCATCCATACATTGTCGCATACTATTATTCTCCTATACCCGCAGGCACGCCTGTTTAACGACTTCACAACGGGCGTTGTCCGAAAGGGAGCGCCGCTGACCCCGTCATGACGGTTACGCTTGTAAACAAGCGGAACCTGTTCTAAATCCGAATGTGTCTGACACCCGCACGCCAGCGTGTTTAACGACTTCACAACGGGCGTTGTCCGAAAGGGAGCGCCGCTGACCCCGTCATGACGGTTACGCTTGTAAACAAGCGGAACCTGTTCTAAATCCGAATGTGTCTGACAC
>JAISEA010000002.1 GCA_031264475.1 Treponema sp.
CGGAAGTAGCTAATTATCCATTTTGTACTATCAATCCCAATGTCGGCATTGTGAACGTCGTTGACGAGAGGCTTGATAATCTAGCGGAGATTTTTAAGCCTAAACGGAAGATTCCCGCGTCAGTTGAATTTGTTGATATTGCGGGGTTGGTCAAAGGCGCGTCTGAGGGCGAAGGGCTGGGCAACCAATTCCTGTCCCACATACGTGAGGTGGGAGTTGTCGCCCATGTAATCCGATGTTTTGATGATCCGGACATTATTCATGTGGCAAACAAGGTTGATCCAGACGCGGATATAGAAACTATCAATGTAGAGCTTGCCCTTGCCGACTTGGAGACTCTCGCAAAACGCAGGGAAAAGGTGGAACGTAGTCTCAAAGTTCAGGGTAAGCAAGAGCAGAAGTTCGCGGAGACGATTCTTGCGGCGCTTGGAAAGATAGAGGCTGTTTTGGAGAAGGGTGGCAGGGCGCTTTCCGCTGTTCTGTCCGATGATGAAAAGGCGGCGATATACGACTGCCACTTCATTACTATGAAACCGCAAGTCTATGTGTGCAACGTTGATGAAGATGGTATGAAGGCGTTTGCCTCTGGCAGACCGAGCGAGTATGTGGTCGCGGTTCAGCGGCGTGCGGGCGTGGAAGGCGCTGAGGCTGTTGTTATTTGTGGGAAGTTTGAAGCGGAACTTGTTGGTATCGAAGATGCTGAAGAGAAAAAAGCTTTCCTTGCGGAGATTGGGTTAGAAGAGCCGGGTCTTGCCGCCTTGATCCACGCGGCGTATCATTTGTTGGGTTTGAGAACATTTTTTACCGTAGGAGCGGACGAATGTAAGGCATGGACGATTCATGCGGGAGATACCGCGCCTAAAGCGTCCAGCGTCATTCACACGGATTTTGAAAAGAACTTCATCAAAGCCGAAGTCTATTCTTACGACGATATTGTTCTTTACGGTTCGGAAGCGAAGATAAAAGAGGCTGGTAAATACCGCATTGAAGGCAAAGAATACGTTGTTCAAGACGGCGATGTGATGTTTATTAGAGCAGGCAAAGCCTGTTAAACACCCGAAGGGTGTTTAAATACTTCACAATGGTTGTTATCCGAAAGGTAGTACCGCTGTCCCCGCAGCCATATTTCACGCGGTGTCAGCCACGTCTCACGCGGTGTCAGCCATGTCTCATCGGACGACAGCCATGTCTCACGCGGTGTCAGCCATGTTTCACGCGATGTCAGCCATGTCTCATCGGACGCTAGATGTCTTTCATCGGAGTTCAGTTGACTGTGAAAAAATGTTAAAGGGTTGGGGGAGGGGGCGGAAGACCCCGAAGGGGTCTGGAGACAGGGGGCGCACCACATGGGCGCCTGTGTGCCAACCTCCGTTGTGGAAAACCGCGCCCCCCCTCATACTATGAAGAGGAACCCCGCTTGCTTACAAGCGTAGCGTCAGGTCGGGGACAACGGCACTACCTTTCGTACAACCCCGTTGGGAAGTCGTTAAACACGCCTGCGTGCGGGGACCCCTTTCTAACATCGCCCTGTGTGGAGTATTTAAACACGCTGTGCGTGCCTTCGGGCAAAAAAAAGCGGCGTTCCGAAGAATGGAACGCCGCTTGGAATATCACCCGCTTACGCAACTAACATGGAGAAGACCATCACGAAAAGAGCGACGGTTTCGCATAGCCCAATGACGAGCATATAGTTACCGAAGCCCTGCCCCGTTTCACCGTAGGCGTCGCAAGCCGCCGCGGAACAGTTGCCCTGCGCGAGCGCTGACCCGCCTATAGCTAAACCAGAGAAAAGCCCCACGCCCAACAGCTGAAAAGCATTGAGGTTCTGGCTCGCCATCAAGGTTTGCATGAGAATAAACCCGTAAATCGTCTGAGTCAAGGGCGCGCCCGCAAAGGCGACGAGAATAAACGGCACAGGCTTATTCTGAATAAAGCATTTTTTCCATGCGCCGATAGCCGCCATTCCCGCGACACCGGCGCCCGCCGCTGAACCAACAGCCGAAAGCCCCAAGCAAGCCCCGACTCCAATTTGTCCAACTAATCCAGCATCCATAATTCACTCCTTAAAAAGCAGTCTTTGCGGAATCTCATTTCTGATAACCGCAAGTTTTATTTTTCAGAATTGGGAATCGTTAGCAGACAACGCTTGTTCATTCAAGCAATGCTCTCTAACAAAACCTCCCTTCTCCTTACTTTTATTTCTTCTATAAATCTATTTTCTAAACGGTTTATAGGCGTAACCCGACCATTCCATACCAAGGTGGTTACCCGCGTATTCAAGTAAATTAAGCCTAACACCGTGAACAATAACCGAAAGCGCGTTCATAACCATGTTCAATCCATGCCCAAACGCAAGAATCAGTACCGCCGCGAATATTTTCAGCACTACCGACAGGACAGACCCGCCGACACCATCCCCTATCGCCATTGAATTGAAGCTCTGGGCGATAGACGTGCCCGCAAGCCCCACCGCAAAAAGCCTAATATAGCTGATGATGTCGGCGAAGCTGGAAACCGCGTTGAGAAACGTCGGGAGAAAGTTCGCAAAACTCTTGCCGACATTGGCGATAGGGTTGCCCCCATTTTGCTCCGCGAAGATAAAATAGGTTCCTAGCCCAATGCCAATGAGATATGTGGCGAATTCAGGCAGTTCAACCTGCAAAAGCATGGATAAAACGAGAAAGTAAAGCCCAATCATCATCAAAAGCCAGCCCGCCTGCGCTACAGCTACTGGGGATGGAAGTAATTTCTTGATATTTTTGATGTGCGCCCACACAAGCTGAATCAACGCTGTCGTAAAACACAGAAACTGCACGTTCCAGTACGCCGTATTTGAAGGTTGGTCAACCGGTATCTTGAAGAGTTTTTGCAAAACGCCGGGGAACGGCGACAGCGGAATATCCGAATTGAATTGAGGAATGACCAATGCCTGTAGAACCGGCGGCAGTTTCTCGTAAGGCATAGCAAACCATGCGCCGTTCAACGCGCCCCACACGACGGTACAAAGCGATAACAAGCCGAAAAGCTTCACAGCGTCCGGCGTTCTGCCTGTCTTCTTCTTATAGTTAAGACCAATGCAAAAAGTGATGACGAAAATCAGCGTACCATAAGCTGCGTCCCCGAAGATCATGGCAAAGAACAAGCAGAAGAAGAGCAGGTAGGAAAAACTAATGTCGTATTCGCGGTAGCCGGGTATTGTTCCCAAGAAACTGAAAAGCGGCGCAATCAGGCGGACAAAGGCATTGTTGCGGACAAGTGTCGGCGGCTTGTCGT
>JAISEA010000036.1 GCA_031264475.1 Treponema sp.
ATATTATCCTTGACTTCATTCGCGCCTTCAAGCTCCTTCTTATGGATGAATTCGTCGAAAAGGTCTTCGTACCATGCAAGAACATGATCCGTATGCTTATTAAACGACACATGAATCACCCGTTGCCCCTGTAGTAACTTATAAAGCGCTATCTGCACTAACACCGAAGTCTTGCCGACGCCGTTTGGCGCCGCAATCACGCCGATTTCCCCGCCTTTCAGTCCCCCATGTATAGAGTTTTCAAACACCTTTATAGGACTGCGCTGGATAAGATCTTCTTTTATCACTTATCTCTCCTTTCTCATTAAGCAAAAAGACCAGCGCGGACAACCCAAGAACCCAAACGTCCCAAGACCGCCCGCGCATCTATCACGATTTACCGCTTTCCAACAACGACGCGAGTTTATCCTTGTCAATAGCGTATATAAAATGCCTACTCACGTTTAAGAATAAAATAACAGCGGGAAACAGCCAATATTTACCGTCTATAAAATACAAAGACGCTAACCAATAGGTAAAAATAGTACCAAACTGCGGGCTCCAGCCCACGAAACAAAACAAAAACAGAAATACGGCGTATTGAACAACAGAAGCCTTTAAGACGCTCAGTATAACATTCCGATTCATACCGCACCCCTATCTCTTCTTTTCCGTGAAATCTTTAATAAGCGCGTCTGAGATACTCGCGGGCGTCTTTCCATACTTATCGAATTCCATGGAGAACTCCGACTGTCCCTGAGTCAGCCCTCGAAGCGTCATTGAATAACCAAACATCTCGCTGAGGGGAACCTCCGCGTCCACACGGGAGAAAGTCCCGTCCTCAGTAGAGGAGACGATGACGCCCCGTCGTTGATTGATAGACGCAAAGACCTTACCCTGAAACTCCGAAGGACCCTCGACCGACACCTTCATAATCGGCTCAAGAATACAGGGCTTCGCCTTGTTATACGCTTCACGAAAAGCGCCGATAGCGGCTAATTGGAACGCAATATCCGACGAGTCCACCGAGTGAGACTGACCGTCGTTGATGAGACACCGAATATTAACCACGGGGAATCCGATAAGCGACCCCTTTTTGAGCGCCTCGCGGAACCCCTTATCGCAACTCGGAATGAATTCCGTAGGAATCGACCCGCCCTTGATACTATTCACGAACTCATAGTCGCCCTCAGACCACGGCTCCATATAGCCCGCGACCCTACCGTATTGCCCAGAACCGCCTGTTTGTTTCTTATGCGTATAATTGAATTCCGACCGTTGAGTAATAGTCTCACGGTAAGCGACTTGGGGCATCCCGGTTTCCACGACGCAGTTATACTCGCGGAGCATCCGCGTGATATACACGTCAAGATGCAACTCCCCCATGCCTTTAATGATCGTCTGGTTAGATTCAGGGTCCACGAAAGTCTGAAACGTTGGGTCTTCCTTGGTGAACCGCTCCAGAGCCTTGACCATTTGATCAGCGGACTTCTTATCTTTCGGGTTTATGGCAAGAGAGATGACAGGCTCAGGCACGAACATAGACGACAGCGCGTAATTAAGCTTCCCGCCGCAGAACGTATCGCCAGACGCACAATCAACCCCGAAAAGCGCTACAATGTCGCCGGGAGCGCCTTCGTTGATGTCTTCCATGTTATTGGCGTGCATACGCACGAGGCGCCCCACCTTGAAACGCTTGCGTGAACGGGTATTGATCAACTCGTCGCCCTTCTTCAACCACCCCTGATAGATGCGCACATACGTGAGCTGACCGTATTTACCGTCCTCCAACTTGAAACCAAGCGCGACCGTAGGCTTAGTCTCATCCGCGAAGAGCTGAACCTGCTCCTCATTTTTATCCAAATCCAGGGCGAAGTTCTTAACCTCCGTCGGATTAGGCAGATAATCCACCACGCCGTCGAGCAACGGTTGCACACCCTTGTTCTTATAGGCAGAGCCAAGCATAACAGGCACGAGTTTCTCCTCCAAAGTTCCCTTACGAATAGCCGCGCGTACTATATCTTCAGGCACGGATTTCTCTTCCAACAGCAATTCAGTAAGCTCGTCCGAGAATTCCGAAGCCGCGTCGAGCGCCTCCGCGCGGTATTTCTTCGCATCTTCCTCAAGGTGCGCGGGAATTTCCACGACGCGGACAGTTTCCCCGTTTTCTCCGTCAAAATACAGCGCGCGCATACTAATCAGGTCTACGACTCCTTCAAGCTTGTCTTCCAAGCCGATAGGAATCTGTATTAAGACCGCATTGAGTCCCAATTTATCGTGTAGTTGCTTCTTCACCTTGAAAGGATTCGCGCCGGACCTGTCACATTTATTGACAAAGGCGATACGCGGCACATGGTACCGCTTAAGCTGACGGTCAACCGTGATAGATTGGGACTGTACCCCGCCCACCGCGCACAGCACGAGAACAGCGCCGTCAAGCACGCGGAGCGACCGCTCCACCTCGATAGTAAAATCAACGTGCCCGGGCGTATCGATCAAGTTGACCACGTGATCCTTCCATTCAATCTGCGTCGCCGCGCTCTGTATGGTGATGCCGCGTTCCTTCTCCAGCTCCATCGAGTCCATCGTCGCACCCGCGCCGTCTTTGCCCCGCACTTCTCGGATAATATGTATCTTATTGCTATAAAATAAAACACGTTCAGAAAGCGTCGTCTTTCCAGAATCAATATGCGCGCTAATTCCAATATTCCGCATCTTGCTAACGTCCATAAAATCTCCTTAAATCATATTGCTATACCGTTGAATCTTTAGGTATAATCACACGCCGCGTCCCTTGTTTTCAGGCGGCGCGTGTAGTTCAACGGCGTTGTATAGCGTCGTACAAAAGCTATCTCCCGTAAACGCTTATAGATACTGTTATAATATAGTAAAGTTTGTAATAAATTGCAAGTGGGGCAAGGCTAAAGAGGGATTTCCCTCTTTCTTTGAAGCCAAAATCGGCTTGACAAACCTTTTCGTTAAATACCATAATCAAACGATGAAGTATCAGATTATTTACGCCGACCCTCCGTGGAAATACCTTTGGGGCGAGGGTAAAGATGGGGGACATTTCGCCCCAGAAAAGCACTATGAAACAATGGAGACAGACGCGATTTGCGCTTTAGAGGTAAAACGGCTACGGGATAAGAATTGCGCCCTCTTCCTGTGGGCGACTATGCCTTCGTTGCCTGACGCCTTGAAGGTTATGGACGCGTGGGGCTTTAAATATAAAACGTGCGCTTTTTCGTGGGTTAAGACTAAGAAAGACGGCTCGCCCTTACATGGCATGGGGAGTTATACGAAATCAAATATTGAAATCTGTTTACTTGGTATGCGGGGGCATATAAAATCGGTTGATAAGACCGTTCCGCAAATTTTGATGCATGAAAGGATAGGACACTCGGTAAAACCGCCTGTCGTCAGAGATCGGATAGTTCAACTCTTTGGAAATATCAGCAGGATTGAACTTTTTGCGCGTCAAAAAGTCGACGGCTGGGACGCAATCGGCTATGGTATAGATGGAATCAGTATTCAAGACAAAATAGAAGAAATGAGTAGCGTCTTGTAGAATTAAAATGTGTCAATCTGCTGTTTTAGAAGGAACTCAAATGAAAATATCAAACACAATTTGTTTGGAAATAGAAAAGCGGTTAAAGACCATTCCTATCGAATGGGATGGGAAAAACGCTATTCTTGAGATGAAGAACGCTGGATACAAGTATTGGAGGCAAGTGGAATGGATAGGCTTTTACTTCCAATTTCTCTGCGAAAAACATCTTGCCGATCTCTTTGAATTTCAAGTTCCTCTCTATGGGAAGGTATCATTTGACGGGCTTTATCAGTTTCCCTTTGATTTCAAGGTTCATGCGGTAAACGCGAGTCTCCACAAGATTCCCATCAATGATAGGGAAGTGATAGAATGTGGAATACGGGATTATGGGGCTGTCGGGTTAATCATTGCCATTGGAGATTTTGTTTATAATGATGAAGACAGGGCGTTTCAAAGTTGGCATGAAACATTAAAAGGCAATAAGTTCAGATATGTTCCAGAAAACAAGAGGTGGGTCGCGTGGAACAGACCGCGAAAAGTGGGCATGGCGTTAAAACAAGTTTTAATCATTGAAATTAACAATAAGACATTGGCGGCTTGTTGTTCATTTCAAACAAGATATAAAAATTTTGATGGAAGTACGCGGCGTGAAAAGGTTGTTCTAAATTTAGAAAAGCTTAATGAAGAAATAATATATCGTATTGAATACAGGCACAACGGTTATGTCTGAAACCAAAGACAAGGCGGAGAATCCTATGGCGGCTGAGCTTGTGGAACGAGCGGCTGAGTGGGTATTTGGAAGTTTATACCATCGGCTTCACAGGCTCACTCGTTTAGTAGATGCGGCGTCACTCGACGATCCGCCGTTTGTGGGGCAAGTTTAGAAACAAACGCTTGACACGACTCTGATTATTATTTAGACTATTCAATAGCAACGTGTAAGTTTTTCGTACGCGGCTACGGGATTTTCGTACGCGGCTACGGAAGTTTCGTACACGTCTACGGAGATTTCGTATACGGCTACAGGATTTCCGTACGCGGCTACGGAAGTTTCGTACATGGCTACGGAAGTTTCGTACACGGCTACGGAGATTTTGTACACGGCTACGGAGATTTTGTACACGGTAGAGCAAGACGCTTTAAAACACCCGAAGGGTGCGTATACGGTAGAGCAAGACGCTTTAAAACACCCGAAGGGTGCGTACGCGGTAGAACAAGACGCTTTAAAACACCCGAAGGGTGCGTACGCGGCTACGGATTATGAGGAGGGCTTGCCCTTTATTTAGTATGGAGGTTTTATGTCGGGTGCTAGTTGGCTCCCTCGTGGGGAGCAGGATTTTTTTGATTTATGTCAAAAGTGGAAGAACGGATTGAACAATCCGGCGAATGTGGCGGCTTTCGGCTGGGCTCAGGCGGAAGTTACCGCGGTTTTGACCGCGCTCATTGCTTTCTTGACCGCGCGGGTGGCTTACAAGGAAGACAATTCGACCAAGAATCGGTTGATAAAGGAT
>JAISEA010000102.1 GCA_031264475.1 Treponema sp.
GCTGAATAGGGGAGTAGGAAAAAAAATATGATGGATGCGGCTATTGGCTTGAGGTGTTTTGCCCCGTATCTTTCCTGAAGATACTCAGGCATGGTCATAGCTTCGAGGTTTTGCGTCTGCCGCCTTGTGCGTTTGGCAAGGACGAGCCACGCTGCCCCGGCGCCGATAAGCGCGTTTCCCCAGGCTATCCACAGGGCGTTCAATCCGAACTGCCACCCTTGCGCTCCGGCGAATCCAATAAATATGACGGCTGAAAAGTAAGATGTGCCGTAAGCTACGGCGGACACCCAAGGACCGAGGGTTCGTCCACCCAAAAAGAAATCGCCCAATGTTCTGGTTTTTTTCATGCCCCAGAAGCCAATCCCTATCATAAGGATTAAAAACACCGTTAAAAAGACAATACCTATATTCATATTTGTATCATAACACCTCATCGGATAAGATTCAAGCAAGCACCCTTCGGGTGCCCGAAGGGTGCCCGAAGGGTGCTTAAATACTTCGCAACGGTTGTTGTCCGAAAGGGGGGACCCGCTTCCACTGACTTGACGGAACCCCGCTTGTAAACAAGCGGGGTTCCTACTCGTTGTTAGAAGAAGGGTCGGATCACTTTAAGACACCCGAAGGGTGCGCCGCTGTCCCCGTCTTGACATCGTGGGGTTGGGGGGGGGGGAGCGGAAGACCCCGAAGGGGGCTGGAGACAGGGGGGGCGCACCACAAGGGCACCTGTGTGCCGACCTCCGTTTAGGGAAAGATGCGCCCCCCTCCTACTTAATGAGCAGAGAACAGAGAGCAATGAGCAAGGACGAGACGTGCGGCGGTCGCCTGCCTTGCGGCGGCGCACCCTTCGCTTCGGGTGTCTGACACCAATCCTTACCTGCTACCTGCTAACTACTACCTGCTAATTGCTTTGACTGCGTCTTCTAACGAAGCAAAGTTTTTATTTTCTCTTTTTTCCAGATTCCTAACCGTGAAGACGTTGTTTTCATAGAGTATCACCCATGTCGCGCCTTTTTTCTCGGCGAGTATATACTGCTTGGTGAGTTTATCCGTTTTCTGCAAGGAAACCTCGCAGTTCACGCCTGCGTCCCTGAACTTCCGCGCTATATTATGGTAGACGCCGAACATTTCTTCGTCGAGGCACGCGATCATGGCTTGGATATACGAGGATTTGGTCCGCGACTTGCCAAGTAGTTCCAGTGCGGCGATGAGTCTGTCCAAGCCCACGCTTGCGCCCACTCCGCTTATGCTTTCCTTTGAATAGAGTCCTGCGAGGTTGTCATAGCGCCCGCCTGAGCACACGGAGCCTATTTCAGGCGCGTCGTTGAGGAAAGTCTCATAAACAACGCCGGTGTAGTAATCGAGTCCCCGCGTTATGCTTGGGTCAAGGACAAAGGAGGTTGACGCGCCGGCGTCGCGCATGAATTTGTTAAGAAGGGCGAGTCGTTCCGCGGGAACAGCCGCGTCTTTGCCTGCCATTTCCGTGATCTTCGCTAGGACGTCTTCAAATCCGCCCTTGGACTCGATGAAGTCAAGAATCTCTTCGGCGGAGCGGTCGTTGGTAATTTCGGCAAGTCCCTGCAAGACCGAAGTCCGACCTATCTTGGCGAGTTTATCCACGAGGCGCAGAATCTCCACTGATTTCTCCTGAATCCCAAGGCGCGATAAGAATTGGTTAAACAATCCGCGGTGGTTAAGGCGGATGGTTACGTTCCCAACGCCCAACGCTGTGAGCGCGGAGTCTATCATCAAGAGAATCTCGAAATCCGCCGCCGCGTTATTAACGCCTACAATATCAAAATCGCATTGGGTGAACTCACGGTACCGTCCGCGCTGGGTATTCTCTCCGCGCCACACTTTGGCGATATGGTAGCGTCTGAAGGGGAAGGTTAAGCTTGCGGCGTGTTCCGCGATGAAGCGGGCGAAAGGCACGGTCAGGTCGAATCTCAGCGCGACGTCCCGCCCGCCGTTATCGGTAAACCGATAGACTTGTTTTTCGGTCTCGCCGCCGCCCTTGCCCAGCAGAATCTCCGCATATTCCAATGCGGGCGTATCTATGGGAACAAACCCAAATGAGCGGAAGAGCGCTTCTATCTTTTGGATAAGTCGGCGCTTTTCAATTTCCGCGGGCGGGAGAGAATCGCGGAAACCCTTTAGTATTTTTGGTTCAATAAACATAGACATAGTTATACCACACCCCCAAAGGGGGTTTCAATACTTCACACGGGGCGTTATAAGAAAGGGTGTGCCGCGTCCACTGAGTTGACGGTTACGCTTGCTTTGCAAGCGGAACCTACTCGTTATAAGAGCAATTAGTAATTAGCAGGTAGCAATTAGCAGTTAGCAAAGAGCAGGAGGTCCACGCTTCGATACCTCTTTTAGCTCTTCGCTCGCCCGTCTTCCTTTATTCATTACTCACTGCTCATTGCTCTTTTTTCTTTGTCTTCCTTTGCTAATTGCTACCTACTACCTATTCACTTTCAGGAGGGGGCGCGTTTTTCCAAAGCGGAGGATGGCTCACGGTCTACCTTGTAGTGCGCCCCCCTGTCTCCGGTTCCCCCTTGCGCGGTCTTCCGCCACCCCCCAACCCCACGGTGGGGCGGTGTTAGACACGCAACGGTGTTAGACACGCAACTGTCAGACGCGCAACGGTGTCCGCAACGAGTAGGTTCCGCTTGCGTGCAAGCGTAACCGTCAAGACGGGGACCGCGGCGACCCCTTTCGGACAACAACCATTGTGAAGTCGTCTAACACCCGAAGGGTGTCAATTATTCCCATTAAATAGGTCATTGCAAAGAAGAGGGAATGATGGTAGTATTATCTACAGACTTCCGTGAGCCCGCTCGTACAGGCGTTTGAACGACTAACAAATGAACCCGCCTAGGCGTAGTTGCGCCACTTATAGCCATAATTATGCCACCTATAGACGTAATTGAGCCACCTACAGACGTAATTTAATTACCTCTAGACCTAATTGAATTGCCTACAGACATAATTGAATTACCTTTAAACATAATTAAATTGGCTTTAAACATAATTGAATTGGCTCCAGACATAATTAAATTACCTTTAAACATAATTGAATTGGCTCCAGACATAATTAAATTGGCTTTAAACATAATTGAATTGGCTTTAAACATAATTAAATTGGCTCCAGACATAATTAAATTGCCTACAGACATAATTAAATCGCTCACGGAAGCAAAGGAGTAAGTATGAAAGACATAAAACGAATTGGTCGTAAAGTGTTGAGAAGGATTTGCGCTGGATTGGGAATAACCTCTGTAGCGTTTATATTTCAAGCGTGTTATGGAACCCCGCAAGCGACGGGTTTTGACGTTCTTATACGGGGCGTCGTAAAATCCAAAACGAATGGGTCTCCGATTAAGGGAATAAAGGTCTCGGCTAATAATTTGTATTCTTACGAGAAGACGGACGAAGACGGCGAGTTTCATTTCTACATCCCGAAAGAAGATTGTACCATAAGGTTTGAAGATATAGACGGCAAGGAAAACGGCTTGTATCTGCCAAAAGAAATCCCCATCAAGCCGCAAGAAGATGAGATGACCTTGGGAGATATTCTTCTCAATGAAGCCGAATAAGTATCTTCATCGTTTCTTTAGGCGCAACGAGACGGAACTGCACGAGCTGAACTATCTGTTCTGGGAATGTACCCAGCGGTGTAATTTACGGTGTCTGCATTGCGGCTCGGACTGCGCGTTCAACGCAAAGGCGCCAGATACGCCTTTCGAGGATTTCCTACGCGCCATTCTGCCCCTGAAATCCCTGTATAAAGCTGACGATATGACGGTGGTTATAACGGGCGGCGAGCCTTTACTGCGGCAGGACTTGGCTTCATGCGGCAAGACCTTGCGAAAACACGGGTTCCGCTGGGGCATCGTTACCAACGGCTTCGCGTATACCCTTGATACCCACGCCAAATTGCTCGCCGCGGGCATGGGCAGTATAACCTTGAGCCTTGACGGACTCGAAGGCGACCACAATTGGCTGAGGGGCAATGAGAGGAGTTTTGAGAACGCGGTTAAGGCGCTGGATTTGATCGTGTCTACGAAGGGCTTGATCTACGATGTTGTTACCTGCGTCAATCGGAGAAACGTCTACGGTCTTTCCGCGCTTAAAGACTTCTTGGTTTCAAGAGGGGTAAAGGCGTGGCGGCTGTTTACGATAGCGCCGATTGGAAGGGCGGCAAACGATGAGCGCATGACATTGACGGATGAGGAACTGAAGGGCTTGATGGATTTTATCGCTTATTCGCGTGAGAAGGACCGCATTGACGTTAAATTTAGTTGCGAAGCCTTTGTCGGAGAGTATGAACAGCGGGTACGGGACTCTTATTTTTTCTGCCGCGCCGGGATAAATATAGCTTCGGTTTTGATAGACGGCTCGATCTCCGCGTGTCCCAATATCAATCGCGGTTTTGTACAGGGGAATATCTACAGAGACGATTTCTTGGAAGTGTGGAACAAACGGTTTGAAGTTATGAGGCGGCGAGCTTGGACGAAGGTCGGGCTTTGCGCGGACTGCAAGGATTACAAAGACTGCAAGGGCGGCGCCATGCACTTATGGAGTGAAAAGAAGGACTCCATATTAACCTGCGTAAACGCGCGTCTACAGGCACAGCGTGTTTAATGACTTCTTAACGGGTGTCTGGCACTTGAAGCCGTTAGCCGACTTCCTCCCAACGTGTCTGACACCCACTTTTACAGGCGATTCTCGCGTGTAAAAAAAATAAAAAAATGTTTGACATCTTATAATAGTTGTGATAGGATATTTGCAGGTTCTCCGTTAGTGGGAACCAAATAATATTCATGTTGGAGGAATATATGAAAGCAACAAAAAAAATGTTGTTAAGTTTCTTGTTTCTGACCCTGACGGCAGGTATGGTATTTGCCACAGGTAATCAGCAACAAGGAGGACAAAGCGGACAAGGTGGTGGACAAGCGGCGGCGGCGAAGATCGTCGTTACGTTTGCAGGCACCGAAGCGGCTACTACAGGTCAAAGTAGGATGATGCAGGAAGTCGCGGACAAATTGAACGCGACTGGGCGTTTTCAAGCGGACGTACAGGTCAACGGCGCGTTGTCAAACGATACCGATAACCTAGTAACTCAGGCGAAAACCGGCGTACCGTTGGTAATACCTTCTGATCCGGGAAGATTGGCAAGCCAATTTAATATCCCTGATCTGAACATCCTTATGGCGCCCTACGTGTTGACGGATAGAGCGGCTCTGGATAAACTCCCGGATACCGCTCTCTTCAAAGAATGGCAGGCTAAACTTGAACAACAAGGGATCACCTTTGTGGCGAATATGTACAACGGCTTCCGCAGTTTCTACACCGCTACACCGGTCAACGTGCCTGAAGACCTCAGAGGACAGCGTATTCGCGGCTTCGGCAACAATATCGGCAACGCGCTCGCCAAGTACCTGGGTTTTGCGAACATCGGTATATCCTGGGGCGAAGTGCTCCCCGGTATCCAGCAAAAAACTCTGGACGGGTGCGAAGTTCAGGTTGCCACCGCCTACGGTTCGGCTATCTACGAAGTTACCAAGTATCTGGCGTTGACTAAGCACTATATGCTACAGTCTTCTTTCGTCTGTTCCACCGCGCTCCTTAACCAGATGCCGGAAGCGGACAGGAAGGTCTTCCTTGATACCATCAGGGAGACCGCCAAGAAATACGGCGACATCGTCGCGTCTGAAGAAGACGGCTTTTATCGGCAGATGCGAGACAGAGGTGTTACTATCACCGAAGTCAGCCTGCCTGTTTTCCAAGCCGCCATCGATCCGTTGTATACCAACAACGATCTGAATTTCTCCGCGGGACTTAAAGACAGGTTGTTTAGAGAACTCGGTCTTTAACGTTTTTTAGCAGGGGAACACAGTTCCCCTGCTATTTTTGGAGGTAAAAAAATATGCGAAAAATATATCGTGCCCTTTGTAAAGCCGAAGTATTCATTTGCGGCGTAGGTTTCATCTTCCTTGTGGTTTTTGTTTTTCTATCCGCCCTTCTACGTTTTTTCAGGGTTTCTATGTCGTGGAATATCGATCTTGCTTTGTTCCTCCTTGCGTGGACCGCGTTTCTTGGCGCGGATATCGCTTGGCGGAGCGGTCAGCTAATAGGTGTTGATCTTGTAACTCGTCAGTTTCCCAAAAAGATACAAAAAATTATCGAAATAGCGATTTATCTTGTTGTCATGGTTGCGTTGATATTCATCGTCGTCTTCGGCACCAAGCTTGCCATAACCGAAAAACTGCGAACATATCAGTCCATCCCGATCCCTTATTCTCTGATGACCTTGAGTCTGCTAGTCGCCGCTTCTTCGATGTTCTTTTCCACGATTCTTAAAATACGACGTTGTATTATGAATTTTAATACGAAAGAAACAATAGGAGGGGAGAAATGACGCTATTGATCATTTGTTTCGTCCTGTTTTTAGTAATGGGTATGCCTATCGCGTTTGTGATCGGCATTGCGGGGTTTGCTTATTTCGCTTCTATGCCGTACCTCAACTTCCAGACCTCCACCCAGATGATTATTTCCCAAAGTCAATCCTTCGCGTTTCTCGCGGTGCCTTTCTTTATCTTCGCTGGAAACTTGATGAATATTTCAGGTATCACGAGCAGACTGTTAAGTCTGGCGCGTTTAGTAACCCGACGTATGTACGGAGGCACGGCTCAGATATCCGTAGTAATGAGTACCCTCATGGGCGGCGTGTCCGGCTCGGCTACCGCAGACGCGGCTATGGAAACCCGTATTCTGGGTCCGGAAATGATGCGGATTGGGTATAACAAGGGGTATATCACCGCGGTAAACTGTATCACCGCCCTGATTACCGCGACCATTCCCCCCAGCCTTGGGCTTATCATCTTTGGGTTTGTGGGAGAGGTTTCTATCGGTCGCCTCTTCGCCGCCGGACTTATTCCGGGGCTTCTTATGATGGCTTTCCTAATGGCGACCACTTCCATCACGTCTCGGATTAAAAGATACGATCCGCCCCGCCCCGAAGCGCCGAAACTGAGCGTAAAAGAACTTATAGATAACCTAAAAGAATCCATCTGGGCGCTCTTGTTCCCTGTCATTCTTATCGTAGGAATCCGCTTCGGGGTGTTTACCCCCTCGGAATCCGGAGCTTTCGCGGTTGTTTACGCCGTCGTGATTGGGAAATTCGTCTATAAGGAACTGACCTGGGAGAACTTCAAAGGCGCGCTTATCACTACCTTGAAGGATAACGGCGCGATCATGCTTATCATCGCCATGTCCGGTCCCTTTAGTTACGCTATCACTTGGGTAAAAGCCCCCGCGGTTTTAAGCACCTTCCTCTTCGGCATCACTGAAAGTCCGCAACTCATGGTACTCATCATGATCGGCTTCCTCTTCATTACCGGTATGTTCGTAGACAGCAACGTAAACTTCCTCTTGCTTACGCCTATTTTCTTACCAATGGTAAAGGAGATGGGTATAGACCCCGTTCATTTCGGGGTACTCATGGCTACGGTAGTTACTCTGGGGGTAATGACGCCGCCCGTTGGATCCGCGCTCTATACTGTGTGCGGCATTATCGACTGTCCTGTGGAAGAGTATACAAAGGAGGCTCTTCCTTTCCTCGCCGCGGTAATGTTGGAGTTAGCGATCCTCGTGTTCCTCCCCGATGTAGTACTCTGGATACCAAATATGATATTCGGTCCATAAGTCCCGGCGATCCTTACGAAAGGCTGTTCCCAAGTTGTTGGAACAGCCTTTTTTTTAGCAGTTTACAATGGAACTGTATTTTCGGCTAACCTGAGGTGTATCTCAGGCGCTGTCGACATGAAATGAATCATTGCCGACACGAAATGAATCACCGCCGACATGAAATGAATCATTGCCGACATGAAATGAATCACCGCCGACATGAAATGAATCACCGCCGACATGACAGGCAAAGCCTGTTTTACAACTTCATACGAGGTGTTGTTTGCTAACCCCCTTGTCCCCGTCTTGGAGGCGGGCGGAATCGCCGCCGCCGCCTACCTGATACCGTGCCTCTGACACCGCCCTAGTGCCTCCGCCGTTGCCTCCGCGCCCTTATGTCTGACACCGATCTCAGCCACCTTTGATGTCTGCCACCGCACCTTTTCCACGCTTTCCTCCTTGCTATTTGCTCTTTACTATTCTTTTTTTATAGTATAGACTGTTAAGCAAGGAGAAAATATGAAACTAATACACACAGAACCTTTACCGAATATCCCGTGGGAGGAGCCGAAGTTTCCACTCCACGACTCGCCGTTGTGGAGATACTCTGGGAATCCGGTTATCAGACGTGATCTTACCAAACACTCTAACAGCATCTTTAACAGCGCGGTCGTGCCGTTCAAAGGACAATTCGCCGGCGTTTTCCGATGCGACGACACAGCGCGCCTAATGAATATACACGCAGGCAAAAGCAAGGACGGCTTG
This sequence comes from Treponema sp., assembly GCA_031264475.1. Next base: position 8,458 of record JAISEA010000102.1, read on the forward strand.
AATTGGGAGATAGAAGACGAGCCGATACGGTTCATCAAGACGGACGCGGAAATCCCAGATTCCGATTACAAGTACGACCCGCGAGTCGTATTCGTCGAGGATCGCTACTATATTATATGGTGCAACGGGTATCACGGCGCGTGCATCGGCATAGGGTACACCTTTGACTTTGATAAATTCTACCAAATGGAAAACCCATTCATGCCGTTCAACCGCAACGGCGTACTGTTTCCCCGCAAGATACACGGAAACTTCGCCATATTAAGCAGACCGAGCGATTCGGGGCATACGCCCTTCGGCGACATCGTTTATTCAGAAAGCCCTGACCTGACGTTCTGGGGCAAGCATCGGCACGTCATGTCGCCGACAGACGGATGGCAAAGCACGAAAGTCGGCGCGGGACCCGCGCCCATCGAAACCGACGAGGGATGGCTTCTATTCTATCACGGGGTTCTCAACAGTTGCAATGGCTTCGTCTATGCGTTCAGTGCCGCGCTTTTGGACCTTGACAAACCCTGGAAAGTCATCGTGCGCCCCAAACCCTACCTTATCTCGCCGCGGGAACTCTACGAGCTTGCGGGAGACGTGCCTAACGTAACCTTCCCCTGCGCGGCGCTTGTCGACGAAGACACGAACCGCCTCGCGATCTACTACGGATGCGCGGACACGGTTACAGGTCTTGTCTTCGGCAAGGTAGACGAAATAGTTGATTGGGTAAAAAGAAACCAATAGACTGAGGATCAAGGAGCATGAATCATGAATATACCCCCTACTCTAGCGAGAGAAGTATACCAAGAACTCACCGGAAACATACTACCGTTTTGGCTTAACAAGGCGCGGGACGTAAAGACCGGCGGCTTCTACGGCAGACTAGACAACTGCAACAACGGAGACGCGGAAGCGCCTCGTTCCGTCGTGATGACCGCGCGGCACCTCTGGGCGTATAGCGCGGCAAGTCGCTTTCTCAAAGAACCCTCCCTCCTCGCAGGCGCGGATTACGCGTACTCGTATCTGGTGAGAAACTACATTGATGAACAACACAAGGGCGTTTATTGGGCGGTTGCCCCGGATGGAAAACCCACTGACGCGCGTAAGCAAATCTACGGGGAAGCTTTCGCCATATACGGGCTTTCCGAATATGCGTGCGCCCTGCGGGACTTCAGCCGCGTATCAGACTCTGACGCGGTGCTGGAGTCAGCCCTCTCCATCTTTGA
>JAISEA010000125.1 GCA_031264475.1 Treponema sp.
GTTGTCCTAAACCAGCGGCGCGTTGTCCTAAACCGGCGGCGCGTTGTCCTAAACCAGCGGCGCGTTGTCCTAAACCGGCGGCGCGTTGTCCTAAACCAGCGGCGCGTTGTCCTAAACCGGCGGCGCGTTGTCCTAAACCAGCGACGCGTTGTCCTAAACCGGCGGCGCGTTGTCCTAAACCAGCGGCGCGTTGTCCTAAACCGGCGGCGCGTTGTCCTAAACCAGCGGCGCGTTGTCCTAAACCCGCGGCGCGTTGTCCTAAACCCGCGTCGCGTTGTCCTAAACCGGCGGCGCGTTGTCCTAAACCAGCGGCGCGTTGTCCTAAACTGAACGCGCGTTGTCCTAAACGAGCGGCGCGTTGTCCTAAACCGGCGGCGCGTTGTCCTAAACTGAACGCGCGTTGTCCTAAACTGAACGCGCGTTGTCCTAAACCAGCGGCGCGTTGTCCTAAACGAGCGGCGCGTTTAGCTAGATCAAAAGGCTGATTACATGGAATAAAAGCCCTTGTACTGTCGTATAATAACCTTCTGTAATATAAACCACCCGTCAGTCGTTGGGGTCAAGTTTAGATGTTTAATACAGGGAATTACAGATTACCTTCTTAAACATAGTACCTACTTGATTATTTTCTGTAATGTGGTATAATATCTACAGTTTTTAGAGCCAATACAAAAAATATGACGACATAACAGGCTATTTGAAACTTAATTGTATATCCCCCATGGACTCTAAACTTTAATTTCAAGAATTTGGAGCATTTATGCGTAAGTTAGTACTTATTTTGATAGGTTTTATCGCAGTCGCTATTTTTATACGGACATTTGATAAAGTAGCTGTTATTTCAGCAGAGGACATGACGCCCACTGTTACCAGTAATGAAAGATGATAAGAGACCCCATTATCCATCAACAAAATATTCCTTTTGAAACCCTTTTAGATGAAACGTGCGGACGTTTGTTGGAAAAAAGGATACATTACTCTGTTTCACGGCTCGTGCAATTAGAAGCTGTATTAGAGTCAATGGAAAAAGAACTCGAAAGATTTCTGAAAGATTGTAAACATGAAAAGTAAGCTGTTTTTCTTCTGTTTTTTAGCCTTTCCTTTGTTCGCTGAAGTATCTTTTAGCGGACTCGACTTATCTAATGATAGTCGTCTCCTTTTTCAAGCCAGCTATTCGGGCGTGAGAAATTCCAGTCAGGACACCCTCTTTCTATCGCGTCTGACTGACTTGGCTATGCAACAACTCACTGTATTTCCTGAAGAGATGGTTCTCCTTGAGAACAGGAGTATCATTCAGGTTCAAAACGCCTTTGGTTATGCGCGGATACCGGTTACAGGAGGGATACCCACTCTGGTAAACGGCTTCGAGTCCTTTGTCGAGAACATTTCAGTATCCAAAGGGCGAATCGAGTCTATCGCGGCTTCTGAAGACGGTAAATGGATAATACGAATCGAACCGGTAAGCGCGGCTTATGGTAATCTGATACTTATAAACGTTAATTCTGGCGAAAGAACCGTCATCGCCAACCATGTAGAATGCCCAGATAACTATTTCCCGGTACGCTGGAGCCCGGATTCGCGAGTTTTCATCTATGAACGCGGGAGAAACCTCTACTATTACCCTATCGGCGACATGATTCCCCAAGATGAACAGTACCGTCTCATAGGTGAAGGGGGACTCGCTTCGGTAGTTTGGGGGAAATTTGGTGATTTTTTCTACATAAGAGGCTCGACCATCTACCGTGTGCGCGGTTCCGAAGTGTTCCTTCGTTCCATCTATCGGGATTTCCTCGAAATGGGCGTATCGGTGGGAACCCTTCCTTTCTCTTTTGATAAAAATTTTGACGAATTCTACGTCTCGCCGTCTTCCAATGCGCTGTTGCTTTTCAAGGGGGGCAGGACGCTCTTCTTGCATCCACTGGGCGCAAATGCGGTCAATAGTCTCCCTTCCCTGCGCCTCCCTGAGTCGTGTTTCAAAATCACGGCGCTCTGGGCGCCCGATTCCATAACGATTGTCGCGGGTGTCCGCAAACAACAAGAGAAAGTCTCCATGGCGTTTCGGTTGAACACCGTAGTATATGACGCTTTCACGCCCATAACGATTCCCGCATTTCTGAACGCGACACTTTCACCGGATGGAAAGAAAATTCTCTTCTGGGGCGAAGAAGGCGTTGTTCTTTTTGACAACGTTAATCTACAGGTATTGCAGGAAGTAAGCGGAAGTCAAACCTATTCTTGCGCGTGGCTTGGGAATGAGGAATTTATCATCGGGGACGCGAAGAAGATAGAGCGCGTCTCTATCGGCAACGAGGGATTGGAACGCGCTCTCGTCTGTCTTGCGTCCCCGGATACTTTCGCCTTCGAGTTGCAGGCGCCTCCAACCACCGATGAAATAGAGACTCCGCTAGACGGTCTCGCGAGGATTTTAGCAAAGAGCGAGGAAAAATGGTTTGTAACCGATGGACAGGATGCGTGGAGCGAGATAGACGCGCCATCCGTCCGCGAGACTTCCGTTGTTTCGGGACGTTACCGTGTTTACCTTGAAAAGCAAAGTACGGGTGATTTCGAGAATCTACCTATGATACGGAATACAGCGTCTGTTGGAACTCTGCCTCTTTTGCGAGTGAATGGGTTCGGCGGAAAGTCATTGCCTCAACAGGCTGAAAAGCAACAAACAGAGATGCAAGGGGTTACAGGCTCTCCCGTGCAGTTGGATAAACCGTCTGTAGCCGTTTGTTTTGATTTATATGACGATAGCACAGGTTTAACCAATGCGCTTAACGCGCTTGACGCCTTTGGGGTTAAGGCGACCTTTTTCTTGAACGGCGAATTCATGCGGCGGCATCCCCAAGCCGTTCGGGATATTGCGGACGCAGGACATGAAGTCGCCTCTATGTTCTTTGCGGTGATTAACCTGTCAACGATCCGATACCAGATAGACGCCAATTTTATATCACGCGGGCTTGCACGAAATGAAGACGAATTTTTCCAGATAACGGGCAGAGAACTGCAACTCCTATGGCATCCCCCTTTTTATTCCATGTCTTCTGACATTATCGAAGCCGCGTCAAAGGCAGGTTACCGTACTATAAGCCGAGACATCGATCCAATGGATTCCCTCTCTAACGATGATGATATAGCGTACACGGGTATCTCGCAGATACCCGCGTCTGACATGGTCGACCGCATCATAAAGATGAAACGGGTAGGTTCCATTATCCCTATCCGACTTGGGCTTTCGTCTGGCGGGCGTAACGACTATCTGTTTAACCGCATCAACCTCTTGCTCGACACTCTTATAAAAGAAGGTTATTCCATCGGTACGGTGTCAAATGTCATCAAACAAACATGGTAGTAGAAAAGGGGATGGGGAACAAGTTTTTGTCCGTGAATACGGTTTGATAATTTCAAGAAACGCTCCATTTCTACTCTCCCATTGGTAAAATTATGATTCAATTTTCAAAAATTTCTCTTGCCTTCGGGGACAAAGACATTTTAAAAGACTTGAGCCTCGTTATTACGGCTGGGACGCGGGCCGCGCTCATCGGCGCTAACGGCGCGGGCAAGACGACTCTGCTGAAAGTGATAGCCGGCGTTACAGCCCCGGATTCTGGGGAAAAATCCGTCCAAAAGGGATGCCGTATCTCCTATCTCCCACAAACAGGACTGGTTCATCGTGGGAACAGCCTTTATGATGAAGTTGAAAAGGCATTCTCATCCGTAAAGGCGCTCATTTCAAGGATGGAAACGCTGGCGTCTATCCTTGAAAGCGTAAAAAACGACAACGAAGGCGCGAAATTACTCGAAGAATACCACATTTTATCAGAAACAGTAGAGAATTCTGGCTATAATATACGAAAGCAGAAGATTCAAGCCGTATTAGAAGGACTTGGCTTTGCTTCCAAGGATAAAAATCGTCCGGTTGAAGAGTTTTCCGGCGGATGGCAGATGAGAATCGCTCTCGTAAAGGCGCTTTTAGAAACGCCAGATGTTCTCTTACTCGACGAGCCGACCAATTACCTGGACATTGAGGCGCGGACATGGCTTGAGAAATGGCTTGATGACTTCGGTGGTGGTTACGTTCTCGTATCCCATGACCGATTTTTTCTGGACGTAACTGTCAACGAAGTTTACGAACTATTCCAGGGGCGACTTAAACGTTATGTGGGTAATTACACGGCTTACGAGATGGTCCGTAAGGTAGAACTAGAGAGTCTCGTCAAACGCTATAATGAACAACAGGAAGAAATCGCCAAATCTGAAGACCTGATTCGACGTTTCCGTTACAAAGCGACAAAGGCGGCAATGGTGCAGGAGCGTATCAAGCGCCTTGAGAAAATGGAGCGCATTGAAATCCCTGAATCGTTCAAGAAAATGAGTGTTCAATTCCCAAAGCCGCCCCATTCTGGCAAAACAGCAATCACTATTACCGGTCTTGGAAAACATTATGGAACGCGACAAATTTTCGGAGAGCTTGACCTGATACTCGATAGCGGGGAAAAATTGCTTGTCGTAGGACGGAACGGCGCGGGTAAGACGACCTTATTGCGGATTTTAGCAGGGAAGGATACGGGTTTTGAAGGAACCATCACCTATGGCTCAGGGATTGCTGTGGGTTATTTCTCGCAGGATGCGGCGGAAACCCTGGATGACTCGGATGGTGGAAAAAGCGTTCTCGAATATATGGAAAAAGATACGCCGATTGCGCTTATACCCAAAGTCCGCGATATGCTTGGAGCGTTTCTGTTTCGTGGAGATGACGTTGACAAAAACGTTGCTGTACTTTCCGGCGGTGAAAAGAGCCGCCTCGCTTTACTGAAGATGCTCGTCAAGCCGATGAATCTCCTGATACTCGACGAGCCGACTAACCACCTTGACCTTCAATCAAAGGACGCTCTTATGGACGCACTCAAGGCGTTTGCTGGTACAGTTATCTTTGTGTCTCACGACCGTTCCTTCATGGAAGGACTTTCTTCAAAAACGTTGGAGATTTCCGGTAAAGATGTACCGTCTAGTACCCGTCTTTTTTACGGTAATTACAGCTATTATTTGGAAAAGATTTCTAGTGAAAATGTGGTGGAAATGGAAGAAACACGGCTGAAGATTGAAGACTCTAAAGAAAAAAATGATGCTAGAGAGCGATTTTCGGCGGAAAAACAGAAGCGGTCCGAGATGCGGCGGCAACAACGACGTGAGGTTGCTCTTTTATCCGCCATTGATGCGCTTGAAAAAGAAAAGGCGATGCTTGAAGCGGAGCTATCGATGCCCGCGGTTTACACCAATGGTGAAAAAGCACGGGCAGTTCAGGTGCAAATTAACGAACTTGTCGCTAAAATCGAAGAAAAAACCGTAGAATGGGAGACGGCGGCATCTGGGTGAAGTACTGCTAAGACCTTGGTGATGCTGATACTCCAGAATGACGCTGATGTCCCGTATGCCATTCCCGTATATGGGAAGTTATTAAACACGCTTCGCGTGCAAAGTTTCATTTTTCCTACTTGAAAAAAATATCTAAAATAAGGTAAAATAATCTTAAAACCATCTCTTAATGAAATGGCTTTAAGATATGAATAGCTCGATAGAACGGCTCATTCAGGAAGCCTATGACAGCCTAAAAGCCTCTGATGTAACGTCGGCATTGGAGGCGTTGGAGGAAGCCCTCAAAATAGACTATGAACACTCAGAAGTGGTATATGCACTTAAATGTATCAACTGGTGGCAGGAACGTATGAAGCAATTGTTGGAGTTTTCGGAAGTCTATGAAAAAGGGAATTTTATTCTTTCTCTTTGGAAGCCTTTCTATATATTCATGGACCGTATCGGACCCGGTTACGAGAAGTGTATCTACGCGATTCGGCGTTATGTATTTGCGGTCGCTCTTAAGTTCTTCAAGGAAGTGTTGGCGGAAAGCGACGGTTCCGATTACGCGCTCTTCCTTCAAGCAGGGCGTTGTTATAAGGGATGCGGTAACTATGAGCTTGCTATAAAATATCTGGAATACGCCGCAAGGATCAAAAAGGACGACGGCGCTATTCTTTCAGAACTCGCGGATGTAAACGCCCTGTTGGAAGAAACACGGTACGCAAAGGTTTTGTTCAGAGAAGCTTTCTTTCTCGCGCCTCAAGCCGTCGATCTTCATTCTATGGAATCAGAGTTGATTATCCGCCTGAAAGACAAGGTGGCGTCCTTGGGTTTTAGTGAACAGGAAATTCCTGAATGGATTCCAATTTATGGTAATCTTTATGGCGTGTTCTCAGTTAAAAGAGAATTGAAACCGATTGAACTGAGAAAATTAAAGGATTCTATCTTCGCATTGGAAAACGAAGTCAAAAACCGTCCCGAAAGTCTCCCCTTCTCAAAACCAAGACTTTTAAACAGGTATTTTTGGCTTATCGATCATTACGAAAATATAAAGGAAGATTCTAGGCGGGAAGTGCCGCTCTTGGTTGAAGAGACTATGCTTAAAATTAGAGTGGTTGATTCTGCTATATATGAACAGTTCAGAAACTAAGGGGAAAGATAGGGAACGAGGGAGTGGAGTATGGGTTTTATTGTTGTGACACATTCTTTGAATTATCAAGTTTTGTTCAAAAACAATATTCCTAACCCTCTTTTAAAGAAGGAGATATAAATGTCAGAAGAATTGTTAAAGGATGTTCAGAAGATGTTGACCGAGGAAAAGTGGACCAGGGCAACATTAAATAACTATTCCACCAATCATTTTAAGGATTTAGATCTGATTCTGAAAGAAGTCCAAGAAAAGAAAATGGGCGATGAGTTGAAGCAGATATGTAATGACCATCTCGGTCATACAAAGACGAGCATTATTGCTTTGTATCTTTCTGGTATGGTCTCTCTTTCGCGGCAACTCATAGACGACTTCGCTATCGTCAATCTGGTAACTATCTTCACTGATAATCATAAATGGAATATCGTGCAGTATCTTTGCGAGCGTATTTTGGATTTCGGCGAATCTAAGTTCGCTCTTCGTACTCTGGCGGATTGCTACCGAAATAACGACGAAGAACAAAAGGTCTACGCTGTATGGGAGCGGCTCGTCAAAGTTGATTACACGGAAGCCGACGTCGTTAGGGCGCTTGCCGAGCATTTTGAAGCTGAGGGCGATATTGACTCATGTGTCGATTACTACAAGAAAGCCTTGCACCGTTACATCAATAAGCAACTTTTTACTAATGTGCGTGAGATTTGGCAGAAGCTTCTTGAATATTGTCCTGAAGACATCGACTTCTTCCTTCATGTGCAGAAGAAAACAGCGAAAAATATTAGTGAAGAAAAAGCCGTTGTTCTCTTGCAGGATATTTACGCTGTTTGTAAGAAACGGAATGACGTCAATACCGCTATAAATATCCTGAAAATCATTTTGGGATATGACGAAAAAGATGGTTCGGCAAGGAAGGAAATCATTGATTGTTATAGGAGAAAATACATCGCCCATAGCCAGCTTGAAGAGTATATCCGTATTTCAAACCTGAACCAGAAGTATCGCAACGTTCACGACGCTATTAAGGATTTCGAGAAGCATATTGTCTTTGATAAGGGTAATTTCGTGTACCACAAGACGTGGGGCGTGGGGCGTATCGCTGGTATCAGAGACGATGAGATCATTATTGATTTCGCAAAGAAACGTAATCACGTCATGTCTCTGAAGATGTCGGTAAACGCCTTACAAACTCTGGCGAGAGACCATATCTGGGTGCTAAAAGCCGCGTGGAAAAAAGAGAAGTTAGCTACGAAAGTAAAAGACGACGTTGAATGGGCGTTGAAAACAGTTATTAAGAGTTTCAACAACGCATGCGACTTGAAGAAAATAAAGGCGGAGCTGTCGCCTTCGGTGCTTTCGCCCGGCGAATGGACGGGGTGGAGCAACAAGGCAAGAACTATCCTCAAAACAGTGCCGCATTTCGGAGTGAGCATTGACGATGCCGATGTCTGGACCGTACGTGAACATCCACTCACTTTCGAGGGAAAGCTCTACAACGAATTCAAGGCGGAGAAGAATTTTTTTGACCGCGTGAAAACAATAGAAGAATTCGCCGCTCAAAAAGACGTTGAGTTTGATGGTGAATACTGGACTGAGATGTTTTCCTATTTCATGGGTTTCCTGAAGCTCTCTGGACAGGTCAATGAACAGGTCGTCGCCTCCTACTTGATTATCAAGGATTTGGCAGGGAAATTTCCCTCGCTTGCCTCTGGTATCTCCGTTAATTTCGTGGAAATTTTTGAGGCTATCCCCGATGTGTCTGAAATGTTTTCCAATCTTAAAGACACGAAGCTAAAAGAAGACTTCCTCCACCACATCAAGCTCTTCGTCGCTGAATGGGCTGACGTCTATACGAAGCTCTTTCCCTACGCTCTCCTCCCCTCCGTCATAACGGCTCTTGAACATGAGGGATATGAAGACAAATTGGTCTCCATGACCACTCAATGTTTTGACAATTATCGAAAATACCGCATGGCTGTAGTGTGGCTATTCAAAAATAGCGCGGAAACCTCGTGGTTCAAAAAGGCGGATATATCCTTTGAAAGGCAACTCATCACTCTCATACATATCCTCGACGTGAGTCATCGTGAGATTGAAAACCATAGTGAAGTACCTGAGAATCGTAAAATCTTCAAGCAGGTCTACGGGATACTGTTCAAAGACGAGATTCTCAATTCTTTCATCGACGAAGCGGCGCAAGATACTATTACGAGAATCTATACGTTGATCAATGATATGAAGTCCGTTGATCCTGTAGATAATCTTAGACTCCGAAGCCGCATTCTGGATAAGCACCCAAATTTCAAGTTTATCAGCATAGACGTAAAGAGAGAGAAACTCGTGGCGCGTTCCCTTATTGTAACAGCTGCAAAATATGAGGAAAAGCAGAAGCAACTTATTCACATTATGGATGTGGAGGTTCCTGCTAACTCCAAAGAAATAGAATATGCCTTATCTCTGGGTGACTTGCGGGAAAACGCTGAATACAAGGCGGCAAAAGAGAAACAGGAGATACTCAACTCTACAGTCGCAAAGCTCAAGGATGAAATTGAAAGGGCGCAACTCTTCGATCCGTACTCGGTCAACATAAATCGCGTTTCTTTCGGTACTAAGGTGGAACTCGAACACGACGGGAAAATCGAAGAATACGTCATACTGGGTCCGTGGGAATCGGACCCGGAAAACAGAGTTATCTCGTATCTTTCACCATTTGGCAATGCGGTGCTTAATAGAGCGCCGGGCGAACAGTTTGTCTTTGCAGTGGGCGTGGATAAGGTTTCCTATACGGTCAAACGAATAGAGCCTGTTGCTGTATAGTTTCAGATTTATGAGGTGAGGGAATAGGTAGCGGTTAATTTGAAACCTGGGGAATGAGGAATATCTCCCTATTCCTGTCCGTCTTCCTATCCCCACTAAAGACTTGCTCTCTATTTCCTAATAAAAGTGAGAAAATCAGTATGCGTTCTGTTATTCTTTTTATACACATTCTCTTTTACTTTTGGACAGGTTCGTGGTCCGCGAGACGTTGTATTGATTGTGGATATGACAGGGTTTGATGATGATGTACGGGCGTTCATCGCCGGTGATTTCCTTGAGCAGAATGTGAAATTCGGTGATAGTTTTCATATTATTTCTTTTGCTGACGCGGCGCGGATGCCTTGGCTTGAGACATCGGTGCGGGTCATGGGCAATGATGATATGGAAAGAATCAAACGGATGATACATAACCTTGCTCGTATCAATACGACTGCGGATATTAACGGTGCGCTCGCTTTTGCCGAGGAATACATAGCTGGACTTGGCGCTCGCCAAAAGATGATAACGATAGTAACGCCCGCATCTATGCCAAAAACATCCCTAGACGTGGTGAAGATGGGAACGCCCCAACCCTCTGCGCCGCCGCCCCTTCAAGAAAAATCGCCTGAACCGCCGTCCTTTAAAGAAGAACCGCCAACGCCTTCACGAGAAATAGAACCGCAAAAGCAGGAGCCGCGTCCTTTAGATAGTCTGCTTATGGAAGAAGAGGTTTTAGTGGATGTGCCTGTCGAAATGCAACCGCCTGAGGAACAACTGCCGCAGTTCACTCCACCAAAGATAATAACGCCAGACGATTCTTCGCTCCCGCGTATCGTTAGATCGCAACCTGCTTATAGGAACAGGCGGTTTGATTCTTTAACAACTCCTACCGCGGTATTCGTTATGGCTTCGGTTGTTGTGTTTCTCTTATGCTCGGTAGCTATAATGTTCAAGTGCCGACGTATCCGCCTCTTGACGAATCGTGCTTTTGCCTCTCTGTCTGATAATAGATTGGATGGTCAGTGTCTTCTGTCGCTTTCTGTGGAAAACCAGAACACCAACATCGGGCGCAGAAATTTTCACTCGGTCAAGAAGGGGTTTTCGCTCACCGTAGGAGGTGGGAATTCTGATTTTCTTATATTTCTTACGCCTCTGCCCCCTTCTCTTGCAAAAATTCATTTTGACGGCGATTATTGCTCTTTTATCCCCTTAAAGAGGTGGTTTTTTCCAGAAATCATGTCAAAAGCCTTGCCTGACTGTGTTGGTAGAACAATCAGAATCAAGACGGAAAAAAACTACGACATTTTTATCCGCATAGTCTTACATGAAGCTCCCCTACGAAGGTTGAACAAGTTATTCAATCTGGGCAGACTGCCGGGTCGGTAGTCGCACTCTTCGAGTATTTTAAAGTGTCTTGTTTTGTCCAACAGGCGTGTCAGAGTGTCAGACACTTATTGCGGTGTCGGCTAACAGACTTCGTGTGCCGGGTGTCAGACACCTGTTGCCTTTCGGACAACACCCGTTGTGAAGTCGTCTAACACGCTGTGCGTGCGAAGGGTGTGTAACTTAATTCGTGAAGGAGCGTTTAGCATATATGAAATTGTCTATTTTCCCTTTCATGGCGGCTTTCATGTTATTGACATCGTGTTCCGCTCAAATTGCGGGGGTCGTCTTGGACGACGGCTCTGCGGACATAACCATTCAGAGTGGATTACAGCCTAGTATGACCGAGCTTATCCATTCTCTATTCAAGATAGGTGGCGGAGCGTCTCAAAACATCATTGATGCAAACAGTATAAATGCGTCAATAAGCGCGTCCAAAGGCGTCAAAGCCGCCCGCTTCCGCAATATCACGTCCTCCGCAATAGAGGGAACCATAAGCCTCTCCCGCATAAACGACTTTCTCTCGGTGGCTGGTCAGCGGAGCCAATTTCTCACATTCGACTCGCAAAACGGGCGTCTCTTGGTCGTCATAGACAGGACGTCCGCGCCGCGCATCGTCTCTCTCTTGTCTCCGGACTTCGTTGACTATCTCTCCTGTCTCATGTCGCCTGCGGCTTTGGAAGATTATCAATACATCAAAACCAAAGCCGAATACCTTGATGAACTGCAAAACTTCTTCGGGAGTTTCAAAGATAAGAAGCTGGCGGCAAACCTCGTCTCCGATATAAAGAAAGCGAATATCCACATTACCATTGACTTTCCCAAAGACATAAAGAGCGTGCAAGGCGGACGTTTCTCAGGCAAGCGCACGGAATTCGATGCGCCGCTATTAGACTTGCTCGTGCTGGAAACGCCCTTGACCTACGAAGTCCACTGGTAACACCCGAAGGGTGTTTAAATACTTCACAAGGGTATTGTACGAAAGGTAGTACCGCTGTCCCCGTCTTGACGGAACCACGCTTGTAAACAAATGGGGTTCCTCCGCGTCATTCGTGTCTGACACCACAAGCAATGCAATAGTATAAAGAGGGGGCGCGGTTTTCCACCGGAGGTCGGACACAGGCGCCCATGTGGTGCGACCCCCTGTCTCCAGCCCGCAGAGCGGTCTTCCGCCACCCCCCAAACCTCAATTCTACTTCATGGTAAAACCAACATCGCTGGTTACCTTGGTGTCAGACACAGCCTCAAACAACGCTCATTACTTCGGTATCTGACACCGACTTACCTCTCCCTCCGCTATTAGATCTATTCGTGCTAGAAACGTTTCTGACCTACGAAGTCCGTCAGTAACACGGCAGGAGAGTAAAAAAACACGCTCCGTATATGCGGAGCGTGTTGACGATCACTATTCGGTATCAGGTACTTTTTTGGCGCCTGACACACTTGGGCTATTCCTGTCTTTCCTTTAACGATTGAAATATCATTTTTAAATCCGCAATCGTTGTATCATTATCAATCTCATGCAAAACAACCCCTTTTGCATTGTTATCTCTAATCTCAATGTTGTCTTTTTCGTGATCGTACCGAAATGTGTATCTTTTACCGTTGATGTGAATCCAGAGCATATTTGCCGGGCCTCCGTTATATTCACGAACTTCAATATCCGAATCCGGGTCAAAATATAAGATTATAAAACCAAGTAATGGATAAATTATATCTAATACGTTGAGTGCGTGGTGATTAGCTCTTTCTACGACACCTTTGAAATAGTCCTGAAGTCTTACTGCCGAACTTACCGATAATGCCATTTTTTCTCCTATTGCGCGGCGGTTCCATTCGCCGTGCTCGCTTAAAAATACGCTCCCGCATATGCGAGGCGTTTGGTTAGGCGTAAGCATATGCTTACGCCTGTCCCTCCACTCATTTTTGCGGAAGGACGCTTTTGAATGTACTACATTAGGACATTCATCTGCCGTTCTATTCCTGTAATACGCCGATTAACAACTCACTCTACCGGAACATCTTTACACCATTTCTATCCCAGTTAAGGTACATCCAGCATAATTAAGGTTGATCTGCAATACCCTCTCCCAGCCCGGCTGGGATCGGTCATACTTTTCTTTGTCGCCATAAGCGGCGCCCCGCATAAGATAGCTTTCCGCATTGCTCGGATTCATCTCTTTTTCTCCTTAATAGAGGAGGGCGCGTCTTTCCAAAACGGAGGATGGCGCACAGGCGCCCCTGTGGTGCGCCCCCTGTCTACAGACCGCGCAAGCGCGGTCTTCCGCCCCCGGCAAGCGATAAGCGCGTATACAGTTATACACGTCTGACGCCACCAGCGCAAGCGCGTACACCTCTGACACCACCAAGACGTAAATAACAAATAACAAATAACCAAATAGCAGTTAGCAATTAGCAATTAGTAGGAGGCCCGCGCCATGTCTGACACCGCCGCACATCTCGTCTTTGCTCTTTGCTCACTACTCATTACTAACTATTAACTGCTAACTATCCTTTAGTATCCCTATCGCCATAGGACTTCAAGATTATTCCGCGCAGTGGCGTCAGTAGGATCGAGTTGCAACGCCTTCTCCCAGTCGGCGCGGGCGCGGGCATAATCGTCTTTATAGTAGTATGCGGTGCCCCGGTTAGTGTACGCCATAGCATTATTGGGATTGAGCCGCAACGCCTCAGTGTAGTCCGCGATCTCTTTGTCATACTCCTCTTTGTTACCATAGGCAATACCCCTGTTATAGTACGCCTCAGCAAGATTGGGATTGAGCCGCAACGCCTCAGTGTAGTCCGCGATGGCTCGGTCACGCTCCCCTTTGTCATCGTAGGCGATGCCCCGGTTATAGTACGCATTAGCATCGTTGGGGTTGAGCCGCAACGCCTCGTTGAAATCAGCGATGGCTTTGTCATACTCCCCTTTGTTTTTGTAGGCGTTGCCCCGGTTATTATACGCCACCACATGATTGGGGTTGAGCCGCAACGCCTCAGTGTAGTCCGCGATGGCTCGGTCATACTCCCCTTTATAATAATAGGCGGCGCCCCGGTTGTTATACGCCGCCGCGTCATTGGGGTTGCGCCTGATCGCCTCGGTGTACTTTGCTATGTCCTGCTCGACGCTTCCTGTCCCGCTCTGGGCAAAGGCGGTAACCGCCGACAGGACGGCAAAAACCATACACAGTAAACCTTTTTTCATATTCTTCTCCTTAATAATAAACAATACGTCTGACACCGCCAAGACGTAAATAACAAATAATAGTGAGCAAAGAGCAGGAGTCCCGCGCCATGTCTGACACCGCCGCACGTCTCATCTTTCCTTTGCTCATTACTCATTACTAACTATTAACTTTCTTTAATATCCCATGCCCCGTAGGACTTCAAGATTATTCCGTGCATCGGCATCAGTGGGATCGAGTTGCAACGCCTTCTCCCAGTCAGCGCGGGCGCGGACGTAATCCTTTTTATAGTAGTAGGCGATGCCCCGGTTATTGTACGCCCCAGCATCATTGGGGTCGAGCCGTAGCACCGTATTGAAATCCGCAATGGCTCTGTCATACTCCCCTTTCATAACATAGGTGAGTCCCCTGTTAGTGTACGCATCAGCGTCATTTGGGTTGAGCCGCAACGCCGCATTGTAGTCCGCAATGGACCGGTCATACTCCTTCTTGCTGTAGTAAACGAAGCCTCGGTTATTGTACGCCTCAGCATAATTGGGGTTGAGTCGTAACGCCTCGTTGTAGTCCGCGATTGCCCGGTCATACTCCTCTTTATTGTTGTAGGCATTGCCCCGGTTATAGTACGCATCGGCAAGATCGGGGTTGAGCCGCACCGACGCATTGTAATCCGCGATGGCTCGGTCATACTCCCCTTTGCCATTGTAGGCGTTGCCCCGGTTATTGTACGCCTCAGCATAGTTGGGGTTGAGCCGCAACGCCTGATTGTAGTCTGCGATGGCTCTGTCATACTCCCCTTTTTCATTGTAGGCGGCGCCCCGGTTAGTGTACGCCTCAGCAAGATTGTTCGTCTGGAAGATCGTTCTCATGACCGCTTGAATATATCCTTTTTTCATCTTCTTCTCCTTTTAATAATAAACAATACGTCTGACACCACCAAGACGTAATAGTTAGCAGTTAGCAGTTAGCAGTTAGCAGTTAGCAATTAGCAATTAGCAATTAGCAATTAGCAGGAGTCCCGCGCTATGTCTGACACCGCCGCATCTGACACCGCGCCTCGACACCACCGCGTCTGACACCGCGCCCTGACACCTGCGCGTGCCTGACACCGCGCCCTGACACCTGCGCGTGCCTGACACCGCGCCCGACACCTGCGACTAGCCTGACACCTGCGCGCCCTGCCTGACACCGCGCCCTGACACCGCCGCGCCCGACACCGCCGTGTGCCTGACATTCGCGCCTCTAACACCTGCGCGTGCCTGACACCGCGCCCTGACACCGCCGCGACAGACACCCGCGCGTGCTATACCGCCGCGCCCAAACCCACCGCCTCGCCGCACCCCGCCACCCGCAGGTCCCTGCCTCCGCGACGCTCTACCGCCGCCCCCGACACCTGCGCGCGCCTGACACCGCCGCGCCCGACACCTGCGCGTCTGACACCAGCGCGTGCCCGACACCTGCGCCCGACACCTGCGCGTGCTATACCGCCGCCGTGCCTGACACC